>DAISYT010000344.1:0-2686 GCA_036825175.1 Candidatus Cloacimonadota bacterium | reverse complement strand
GGGAGAAACTACTCAGGAAATCGGCGAGAATACAGCGGGAGAACAGCTTGCCGAAATCAGTAAAAAGGTGCTTTCCACTTATGATGAAGGCTATCAACGAGCGATCGATGTAACTGCGAATATCGTTAGTAAATTGCAGGAAATACAAAATACATTTCTCGCCGCGATGAACGAATTCCTCGCAGATTTTAGCGAAATAACTGCCGAATTGCGCGAAAATGAAAAGCTGATTTCCCTGAAACTGGAACTGGTGGGTTCACGAACACGCCGTAAAATTCGGCAATGGTTTAAAGAAGTTTCCATCCGATTCCGTTGGGTAGAGAAAGCAATCACCCGAAGAATCCTGCGTAGAATGAGTAAAGCCTCGGATACTTTCCACGTCAGTTATCGCCGGCTTTCGGAGATTACCCGTTTACGTACCGTGGATCAGGAAAATTCCCGGGCAATCGGGGAATATCTGAAACGAACCCGCGATCATCTCAATAAGCTGCCGGTCATTTACAGCCGGCTATTCAGGTTTTTGCCTCTGGAAAATCTGAAGCTGTACATTTCCCGCCAAAACGAACAGGAAAAACTGGAAGATGCTTATCAGAATTGGCGTCGCGGCAGTACGGGTCTGGTGGCGATCGTGGGGGAAAAAGGTTCCGGCAGAACGACATTTATCAAGCAAAATCAGAATGGACTTTTTACCAAATCCGCCCTGAGAAATATTCCTGTAAAAAAGGATATATATTCACTTCAGGATCTCTTTGAATTTCTAAAAGTAAACTTTGAACAGCCGCAGGCAAAGAGTATCGAAGACATCGAGCAGATCATCAATGAAGCCGAAACCAGAACGATCTGTATCATGGAAAATCTGCATTACGTTTTTTTGAAAACCATCGAGGGTTTGGAAATCGTCAAACGCCTGGTTCTTTTCATGATGCGTACGGATAAGAATATCTTCTGGATCATTTCCAGTAGCTATTACACTTGGAATTTCCTGGATAAAGTAGTGGGAATTTCTGCTCTTTTCGGCACGACGATCGAACTGGAAGATTTTAAGAGCGATGAACTAATGAACCTGATTATGACCAGGCATAAACTGAGTGGTCTTCCCATTCTCTTTGAAGCGGGAGAAAACCTGAATAACAGCGTTAAATTCCGAAAAATAAAAGATGAAATGGCAAGGCAGAATTGGCTTAAAAATAAATATTTCAGTATGTTGGAGCAGGTTTCGGACGGCAACATCTCGGTGGCGATGCTTTATTGGCTGAACAGCATTAACTTCATTGAAAACAAGCGATTAGTCGTTTCAACCAGAGAACCGGTCGATCTGCGTTTTTTGCAGAATCTTTCCACCGACGATCTTTTTGCTATCGTGGTTCTGATTCAGCATGAAACGATTACAATCGAGGAGTTCTCCAGAGTTTTGAATCTCACCAGCGATGAAGCCCGTCTCATTTTAACCAGCCTTTGTAACCGCGGTATCGTGATCGAAAAGAGCGGTCGCTTTGAACTGCATTTTTTCCTTTATCGTCCCTTAACGAGGATTCTGTATGAAAAACGTCTTCTTCATTAACTTATTGTTTTTATTGTTGTTCCTCACTTCCTGTGTTCCGGAAAGCAAGCAAAATGTTTCTCCGGTTCCGGTTACAGTAGATTCTTTGCAGCAAAACGTTGCCGATAGCCTGACGAGTGATGATTCGGTTCGGGAAAACCGGAGCGAACAAATCTTGGCAGTCACCGGCGAGAAAATTAAATCGACCGGGAATTTTCTGAAAACATCGAAGCTTTTTCTTTCGGTTTTCACTTTTTTGTTGGCGTGGCTGATGATCCATTATTTGACGAAGCTGCTCAATCTCTTTTCCGAAAGATGGACGAAGCATCGATTGATGATCAAAGGAATCATCCCGGTGATGCGTATCGGTGGGTGGACGGCGATACTTTCCTTTATCATTATCGGAATCATCAAGCCGCCGATCCAGTCGGTATTGGCAATAACCGCTTCTGCCGGTATTGCCATCGGTTTTGCCAGCCAGGAAATATTGAAGAATATTTTCGGCGGGATCGTCATTCTGTTTGATAAGCCCTTCAATGTAGGCGATAAAATTCAAATGGATAATTATTACGGAGAAGTGATAAATATCGGCTTGAGAACGGTGCGCGTGGTCACTCCGGACGATTCGGTGGTGAGTATTCCCAATAGTGAAATTATCAGTAAATCGGTTTCCAATGCCAATTCCGGGCAACCCGATTGTCAGGTGGTCGCCGAGTTTTATTTTGAACCGGATTTGGATATGGACAGGGCGCACACTTTGGCTATCCGTTGTGCATCACTTTCGCGATATGTTTATTTGAATAAGCCCATTGCGGCGGTGTTTAAGAATGAAATCCAGATGGGAAAAAGCCTGATCAAAATGCGCTTGAAAGCGTACGTTTTTGATCATCGATATGAATATGCTTTCATTACTGACATGTCGAAAATCGTTCTGAAAGAATTTGAGAAAGCCGGATTGATCGACCGCAGGCATCTGAATCCGTAATCACCGAGGAATATTTGTAAATGCAAATCAGATGGAAGGTTAACGCCTTTATTAGATAACTGGTCGGTTACAAAGTTTACATCTCTCCGGTGAAAAAGTAGGAAGTTCTTTCTCCTGCCACGATTTCGATTTCTTCGATAGGATAAGCAGTGCCGCAGTGA
>DAISYT010000343.1:0-2706 GCA_036825175.1 Candidatus Cloacimonadota bacterium | reverse complement strand
GTCTCTTTTATTTCAGCAACATCATTTTTTTGGATTTATTCATTTTTCCATTCGATAATTTGTAAAGATAAATTCCACTGGCGACGGCTTTTCCGCTTTGATTATCTCCCTGCCAAACGGCAGTGTATCTGCCTTGCTCCCGGAAATCGTCTACCAAAACTTGCACTAATTGTCCTTTGATGTTATAAATCGCCAATTTCACTCTGCTATCTGCGGGTAGCGAATAACTAATGGAGGTGCTGGGATTGAACGGATTGGGATAATTTTGCAAAAGCTGCAATTCTGCTTGCACTACAAGGTTAGGATCGGTGGAGACATAGACGTCGTTAATCTCGCCGGGCGTGCCGTGATCGGCAGAAGCAGCCCAACTTTCCGCCTGAGTATTGTCCCATCCGGGATTGCACAAAGCCAGTGTGGGACCGTTTCCGTTCGGTTCGGTGGGCCAGGGTGAAGTTGCTCCGTATTCCACGTAATCGATCAATTCTGCGTTGGCAGTGAACAGCCTGATCATTTCGCCGCTGCTGCTCAGTCCGAAATCGAATGCACCGATTCTGTTTTCCACATTCGGGAAGCAGGCAGCGAAAGCAACGGTATCGCGGCAAAGCACGTAATAGCTTTGGGAAGGCAGCACGAAAGCGGCAGGAAAGAACATCTGATGCTCGTCGTCCGAATCGGAGAAATACCAGCCGGACATATCGATATCGTATTCACTGCGATTATAGATTTCCACCCAATCTTCCGGATCGAAATTAGCGGAAGAATTATAATTAATTTCATTAAATACGATCGAATCTACATAACTGACAGCCGGTTCGAACCAGGCAATCAAAGAATATTCGTCTTCCATAGCCAGCGTTATGGAAGTGGAATCCGAAATTACATCTCCCGACCAGCCGACGAATTGCCAGCCCGGAGAATTCAAGCCGGTAAGTGTGACAGGATTATTTTGGAAATATTCTCCTACCCAGGGAAATTCATCCACTTCCAAAGTGTTTACCTGCACAGAACCGCTGCCCGTTGGTGAAATATCGAGGTAGATATTGGCTGTTCCGGGGAAACCAAAATGATCCATGATGTGTGTTTTCACATAATCGGGGCGATCGTTCATAAACCACTGCATTACCAGCATTTCGTTTTCCCAACTTGCCATGGTGTTGTTCCAGCGAACTACATGATTTTCCATTTCCGGTTCCAGGTAATCGTGCAGTTCCAGCAGCTCCGCATTAAACCAGGTCGGATCAAAAATCGAATTCATGTAATCGGCAAACAGGTTAGACATATCATGCACGAATTGATCATTTACAACCAGGCTGCGGAAGAGAAAAGTTGACCAAGGCGGATTAGGGTAACTCGGACCGTTGGGATTCAGAGCAAATTCGAACATATCAGTATCGGCTCCGCCCCAATATCCCAAGCCAAAATCAAGGTCGAAAATGATCCATTTCCATTTACTGTCTTCCGTGTTTTCCCGCCAGAATTTGATGTTCCTGCCCGGCCAGTCTTCATTGCAGTAAAAGAGCTCTGCCACCATGTAATTCAGATAGTTTTCCATATCCATTTGTGTGCAGATGTAATCATAATTTTCCGGTAAAGTCATATCGTTATTTTCCAGGAAATCCAACAACGCCAGATAGTGGTCATTTTCACCCTGAATGATGGAAGCATCATCTTCCAGCAATTGCAGATTATCAGGATCGACTCCATGATTTTCTTCGATGAAGTGTTCATTAATCTTTTCGCGAATATTCAGAATTCCCCAATATTCTCCATTAATGTAAATGCTGGCAGGACGATATGCCTGCCTGTCCAAACCTGTATCCTTTAACACAGAAGTCATCAAGCCGTCCCGCATCATGCTCCATTCCCAGTCGTTGCCGGAATTACGCAGGATGATATTATTGAATTCATCGATATCTTTATCTTCAAAAATCTGGTAATTAATGCTGTTGTAGCCGTATTGATCGCGGCAGTAGATAGCCAGAGATTTTTGGTCGTGACCGCGGCTGTAATTGCCAAAAATCTTTACTCCCGCATCCACCTGGAAGGCTTCAGTTCCATCCGATTCAAACATCTGGATATTGATGGGACGTTCCCAATCTTCCCAGAAATTGGCGCCAAAATATGGATAAGTGGAACTGGCATTGGGTCCGAGCGCATAAATCCCATAATCTTCATCGAAAAGATTATACGGATCAGAAACCAATGAAATTACGGGAAGCGTCGGTTCCAAATCTATGAAATAAGTTCTGGTGATTGTGTTGCTGGGAATTTTTCCATCGGCAAAAGCCCGTGCCCGTACCACCACAATGGAATCGACAGTAACCGAAGTGGAATATGGATAATATGTTTCATCGGGAAGGGAGCCGTCCAAAGTATAATAAATTGTTTCATCGGCGGGAATATCCAAAAATCCAAAAGTGGCGGAATTTGTATAGAAACCACTGTCCAGATCAAAAACCGGTTCGGTAGCCATGCCGGTAAAACCGGTGGTCGTATTGGAACTGTCGGGCGTCGCTTCATCGAACATGAACCAGTCATCCGAGCCGTCCGGTTGACGACCGTAAGAAACATCGGTGGAAAGCGCCGGCAAATCGATTTCATCAATGGTAGCTCCCGCATTATCGGAAAGGATCAGCGCTTCACCCGCGGCGTTCAATTTGAAATTCGTATGCAAATGAGGCATCGTGGGTTCGATAAGCGTAGCAC
>DAISYT010000342.1:0-2715 GCA_036825175.1 Candidatus Cloacimonadota bacterium | reverse complement strand
CGATATTACTTGAATACCCTACGGTGATTCCGCCGGATGAACCGTTTATAACCGATAAGTTTTGAACTGAGGCATGAGAATAAATACAATTCAATAAGCGGCTGGATTGCTCGGCATCCAATATGGTTGTATTTTTATCGACGCCGGATAAAGTCATATAACTTCTGCATTTCAAAGGATAAGTTTCTCCACTTAGGGAAGGTGAATAAATACCTTCTGCCAAATGAATTGTATGTGGATCCTGGCTGTTTTCAATCACCTTCAGATAAGCATAAGTAATTGTTTTCAGCGGATCATCGGCAGTGAGACCGCTATTTTCATCAGAACCGGAAGGACTAACATATACATCGGCATCGACGGTTTCGATTTTTGCATTCAAAATATCATAAGTGAAATTCTCAAGATTATTAACGAAATACGGGCATGGTTGCATGACGGTGAAAGTATCCAAAACCGCATAAATAGGAGTATTATAAATGGCAATATCCTGTCCGAGATAATTAGCTGAATTGAGATAGATACTGCAGCGATTTTCACTATCAAATTCCACGGAAGATGATACGAAATAAACTCCACCTCCAATATTAGCTCCGGAATTCTGAAAGATTGAAACAGAAGATAAGAAGATATCTGTATCATTGCAATAAAGACCCTGATTACGGTTATTGGTTATAATCGAATTCAAAATATTTACATCAGGACAAGCGTAAAGACTGATGCCATTAGAATTTTCGTACAGATATAAATTATTAATCGTTACTTTCGAATCAGAGCAAGATATTCCCTGATCTATTCCATTCGTAACTGAGAGGTTAGAAATTATACAATCTTCAAGAGCATAAGTTTCCACAGCTTGATCAGCGCCTTCGGCATCTAATATTGTAGTAGTTCTACCAGCTCCGTCCAAGGTCAAGTAATCGATCATCTGGATAGGCATTATCTCACCGGTTTGCGAAGGAGAATATAAACCCTCATCCAGGTGAATTGTGAGATGATTCAAACTATCAGGATTGATCATTTGCAAAGCCTGATAAATTGTAAGAAGCGGATCATCAGGAGTTAAGCCACTGTTATGATTAGAGCCGGATGGGCTAACATACATGTCTGAGGTAATTTGTTCTATCTTAGCATGCAATATATCAAATGTAAAATTATCGATTGGCGTAGCATGATAATCAGTTGGATTCATGACAGTGAAAGTATCAACGATAATCATATTCGTTCCATAAGAATAGAGATCGTTTCCTGTATTTGTGTAATCAGAAGCATCATTTAAATAAATATTGCACCTGTTGGCAGAATCTAAATTGAGTTCACCTAACTGATATATCCCACCGGCAAATCCAGACCTATTAAAAGATATTGTAACACCGGCTAAATTTAATGTATTGAAATTTGCGATCCCACCACCCACTATCGCTTGATTATTAGAGACAATGCCATTGGTAAAATTGATTACCGAATTATATCCGCATTCAATTCCCCCGCCTCTTCCGTAAGCCATGCAGATATTATCCGTAATTGAAACATTATTCAATTCCATGCTGGCAGTATGACAGGAAATTCCTCCGCCACCCGGTTCATTATAACCATCATCACAAGTTGTTGAATTTTTACTAATTATTACATCATTCAAAGTGGGAGATGCATTATTGCAGCAATAAATACCACCGCCATTGAAGTAGCAGGAATTATTTCTGATGATAGAACTGTTGATTGTAGCTTCCGATTCGTCGGTGATGATAATTCCGCCGGCATCGTGGGAGGCGTAATTATCACTTATCAAACAATTTTGCATGAAAATATCGGAGTAGCGCAGTTCGATGGCTCCGCCGTAATCTGCCTGGTTATGGGAAAATCGGCAATTATCAATTAGTACATCGGAAGAATACAAACACGATAAAGCACCACCGCGAGTATTCTCTTCGTTTCCACTCAGGGCATTTCCATATTCTAAAATACAGTAAGAAAGAATCTGCCCGTCTTGTCCGTTCGTTTCTGTATTGATGAAGCGCATCCCATGCCAGCCTTCGTCTGTATTGGCGGCGGTGAAACGGATGGAATCAGTTTCGGTTCCGATGGCTGTAAGTTTTCCTAAAACTTCAAATTCGTAATGTCCCTGGAAAATCACTTCCACACCGGCTTCGATGGTGAGAGCTTGATCGGCAGGAATGCTGATGTTGCCTTCGATGAAATACGGCTGATTTTGATAACTCCAGTTTCCACTGACGTCTCCGGCTGGAATATAGGTTTGAGAAAAGATTAAAATTGGTAATAAACATAAAACTAACAAGATTCCAAATCGCATGTTTCCTCCTTTTATCTAACGACCTGCAAGGTCGTTTTACATCAAAAGCATTAACGACCTGGCAGGTCGTTTTACATCAAAAGCATTAACGACCTGGCAGGTCGTTTGGGTGATTCGTAAATCACCTCTACTTGATTAATAACATCTTCCTTGTTTTATTGATTTTCCCGGCTTTCAACTTGTAGAAATAAATTCCCGAACCAACCGGTTTGTTGTTATCATCGGTACCATCCCAAACGATGGAATGCTGACCGGCTGAGAGCTGATCGCTGACCAGCTGTTTCACTTTCTGACCTTTGATGTTATAAATCTTGATTTGTGCAAATTCGTGTAAATTCGTGGTTTCAAATTGAATCGTCGTGGATGGATTAAACGGATTGGGATAATTTGTGAGGTGAGAAATAGCA
>DAISYT010000341.1:0-2721 GCA_036825175.1 Candidatus Cloacimonadota bacterium | reverse complement strand
TCCTTCCTATACACTCGGTCACGGCTTGGTGATGCGTGATTACAGCAACATGTTACGCTACCCGGAATACCGTCAGATCGGTTTACAGTTGGGCGGCAAACTTCCTTTCATGGGCATGACTGTAGAAGCATTTACTTCCAATGTGGTAGAAAATGACATATTGGCGGGAAGGCTGACGATCAAGCCTTTGGGAGAAACCGGCATTCCGCTGTTGGAAGGACTTACCTTCGGCGGAACAGTGGCAACGGATCGTAACCAGATCAATGGACTGATCGACACCGACGACGATAATTATCCCGATTACTTCGACGATTATCCAAACGATGAAGATTGGCACAATGAAGTGGATAAGAATATCGATTATTGGCAAACCGCTTACGAATCCATTCACGGCGATTCGATCGGTTTTTACAATTGGTTCTATAATGAAGACTTTATCGACGGTCAACGTAATCCGTCTTTTAGCGATTTGGGAGAAGACGATATCATGGTTTATGCTTTGGATTACACCTTGCCGATCATCGAGGAAGACTTGTTCACGTTGGGACATTATGCCGAAGCTGCCAAAATCGACGGACACGGCATGGGCTTCATCTTCCCGGGATTTTATTCCAAATTCCTCATTTTCAATCTGAACCTGGAATTCCGCATGTTTGAAGAAGATTTTGCCCCTTCGTTTTTCGACCAACTTTATGATGAACAAAGAGCTGTCATCAATACCACTACCAATTCCGTAACCACGAAGGAAGATTTTCTGGCTGCCCGAACAAAAGCTCAGGGCTGGTATGGCAGTCTTACATCCAACCTGTTCAATTTCCTTACAATTACAGCCGCTTACGAAGATATGTACGGAGAAGATAACGACCATTACCGTTCTATCTGGGGAAAAGCCGGACTCAACACTTCGGCGATTCCGCGTCTCACTAAAGCCGAAATCGGTTATTACCAGACCGGCTTCGATCAGCTGGAAGAATTCAAAACTCCCGGCGCAGTCGTAAATGGTAAAGTTGCTTATGGTTTAGGTGGCAGTGCTCAGTTGGTGGGAAATTATCAGGAACGTTACATCGATTTGGATGGCAATGGCAAAATCAAAGGTAATGATGAAACCGAAAAAACCGTCAGTATGGGCGTGGAATTCAGTTTCTAATTAATAGTATTTTTTAACCTTGCGCAGCATCAAACCTGCGCAAGGTTAATTTTTTAAAAAAAAACTTATTATTGGGACGCAACAGATTTTGAAGATGAACGATGTTTATAATTCTCTCGCAGAATTCAAACCTCTGCCAGGATTTATCGATGCTCACTGCCATCTGGCTGACGAGCGAATAGCAGTAAATTTAGACACGGAAATTGCCGAAGCAAAAAAGGCAGGAGTATCCCGTTTCATCTCGTCGGCTCTTTGCCGGGAAGAATTCTTCTGGCATCGGCAGCACCGCTTTCCGGGCATATTCTGGTGTGCCGGCATTCATCCTTTCTATGAAAAGAGCCTGGAATCGGACTTTCCGGAACTAATCAAACTTTGTGATGAAAAAGAAATCATCGCCATCGGGGAAATCGGGTTGGATGGCAGGAAAGATAATTTTGAATGGCAAAAAAGAATTCTTTTGCAACAGCTCGATCTGGCTATGAATTACGATCTGCCGGTCGTTTTGCACGTGGTACGTCATTATTACGAAATCTACAAAATCATAAAAAATAATTTTCCGAAAATTCGCGGCTTTCTGCACGGATTCAATTCTTCCCAGGATGTAGCAGAAAATTTCGCCAAATTTGATCTGGCATTTTCGCTGGGTGGAAAACCTCCTGCCGCCAAGGTTGTTCAGTATATTTTTCAGCGCGGTTTGCTGTTATTGGAAACCGATGCACCGTTTCAAAAACCAACCTTCTTGCCTTCCTCGCTCCGTAAGGAACAGAAAATCGAGGAAGATTTTAATCATTTGAAAAATCTGGGATTGATCGCAAAAAAAGTAAGTGAAATATGTGGATGCAAACAAGAGCAGCTTTGTCAAATGCAGAATATAACGGTTAACTTTTTATTTGATAATAAATTAGAAGAGATGTAATTATGCTCGAACAATTTTCCAGAACCGAATTGCTTTTCGGAACCAAGGCGATGAATAAATTCCAACAAAGCCGCGTCGCCGTAATGGGATTGGGCGGAGTGGGCAGCTATGCTGCTGAAGCTTTGGTGCGCAGTGGCATCGGCAGCTTTTTACTCGTCGATTTCGACCGCATCGCACTTTCCAATTTAAACCGCCAGATCCCAGCTTTACACAGTACCATCGGCAAACTGAAAACAGAAGCGATGAAAGAACGTTTTTTGGATATCAATCCGCAAGTAAAAATAGAAATTTATTCCGACTTTTGTGCCAGCGAATCCTACGAAAAACTGGTAGAAAACGTGGATTTTGTGGTCGATGCCATCGATAGTCTCACTCCAAAAACCGGACTCTTGGAAATTTGTTATCGACACCAGATTCCCGTCATCAGCTGCATGGGAGCTGCCGGGCGCCTCGATCCTGCTAAAATCGAACTGGCAGATATTGCCAAAAGCCATGGCTGTCCATTAGCTGCCAAGGTAAGGAAATATCTGCATCGCCGTGGAATTTATACGGGAATTCCGGTAATTTTTTCCTCGGAACAGCCGATTCCGCAATTAGTATCGGAAGAAGAGTTACAAGACGAATGGAATAGCGGCAGAGGGCGCGCACGCGGTACGAT
>DAISYT010000340.1:0-2748 GCA_036825175.1 Candidatus Cloacimonadota bacterium | reverse complement strand
CGATCTCGGTGACGATGACGCGAGCGCCGAATCCTCGCATGGATTGAGCGCAGCCTTTGCCTACATCGCCGTAACCGCAGACTACTACTATTTTTCCGGCAACCATGATATCGGTGGCACGTTTGATGCCGTCTGCCAGCGATTCCCGACAACCGTAAAGATTATCGAATTTGGATTTGGTTACCGAATCGTTCACATTCATAGCCGGGAAAAGCAATTTATGCTTTTCCCACATTTGATAAAGTCGGTGTACACCGGTGGTTGTCTCTTCGGAAACTCCCCGCATCTGGGCAGCGATTTGCTGCCAGTTTCTGTCTTGGGTCGATTCCAGAAGCCGGTAAATTATTTTGGAATCAGAGTCATCAGCAGCCTTTACCGTGAGCTGATTTTTCTCGAATTCCACCGCTTTGTGAATGAAAAGAGTGGCGTCGCCGCCGTCATCCACGATCAGATCGGGACCTTTGCCATTCGGGAAGGAAAGTGCCTGCAAAGTGCACCACCAATATTCTTCGATCGTTTCGCCTTTCCAGGCAAAAACCGGCACGCCGGTCGCGGCGATAGCGGCGGCAGCGTGATCCTGCGTGGAAAAGATATTGCAGCTTGCCCAGCGTACATCGGCTCCCAGAGCTACCAGGGTTTCGATGAGCACAGCGGTTTGAATGGTCATGTGGAGGCTGCCGGTAATACGAGCGCCCTGCAGCGGTTTCGCATCGGCATATTTTTCACGCAGAGCCATCAAGCCCGGCATCTCCATTTCTGCCAGGCTGATTTCTTTTCTGCCAAAATCGACCAATGTCATGTCTTTGACTTTATAATTTTCCATTCTTGCCTCGAATTATTCTGCAAAAATTACTAATAATTCCTGTCTCGGTTGTCTCTGTTATCTCTGCTGTCTCTGCTGTCTCTGCTGTCACGACGTCGGTAATCTCTGCGGTGGTCTCTGTCGCCGGAATAAGGTTTACGTTCACGGGGAGCGCCTTCTTCACCGGGTGTTTTGCTGATGTATTCGGAAACTTTTTTAGGAATAGGATTGTCTTCCACACCTTTCATGGAAACTTTGTATTTACCGCGATCCAAACCGATGAACTTCACTTTTACCTTATCTCCGAGTTTCAGCATGTCTTCCACTTGGGCGATGCGACCGGTATGAAGTTGGGAAATGTGAACCAATCCCTCTTTGGTATCGCTCATGAATTTAACGAAAGCACCGTAAGATTCGATGCGGGTGACGACTCCATCGTAAATTTCATTCATCTCAGGTTCGGAAACGATATCCTTGATGATGGAAGTAGCTTTTTCGATGGATGTTTTATTTGGTGAGGAAATGGCGATGGTTCCATCGTCACTGATGTCGATGTCGGCGCCGGAAGTTTCGATGATCTGTTTGATCATTTTACCGCCGGATCCGATCACTGCTCCGATTTTATCGGTATCGATCTTGAAAGATTCGATACGGGGAGCGGTTTCCGCTAATTCCGGTCTGGGAGCAGGAATGGCTTCCTGAATTAAATCCAGAATGTAGAAACGAGCGGTTTTGGCTTTTTCCAAAGCTATCTGCATGATTTCTCTGTTAATGCCTTCGATCTTGATATCCATCTGCATGGCTGTGATGCCATCACGTGTTCCGGTTACTTTGAAATCCATATCGCCCAGATGACCTTCCAATCCCTGAATATCGGTGAGAACCACGAAATCTTTGCCTTCCATAATAAGACCGTTGGCAATGCCGGCAACCGGTTTCTTGATGGGAACGCCTGCTGCCATCAAAGCCAGAGTGCCGCTGCAAACCGTAGCCATGGAAGAAGAGCCGTTCGATTCTAAAATGTCGGAAACCACCCGAATGGTGTAAGGGAATTCTTCCTTGGAAGGTATCATCGGCGTCAAAGCTCTTTCTGCCAGAGCGCCGTGACCCAATTCTCGGCGGCCGGGACTGCGCATGGCGCCGGCTTCTCCCACGCTGAAGGGCGGGAAATTGTAATGCAGGAAGAAGGTCTTTTTGAATTCATCAGCCAGACCGTCGATAACCTGTTCATCTTTGCCGGTTCCCAAAGTTACAGCGCCCAAAGATTGCGTTTCACCACGGGTGAAAAGAGCTGAACCGTGCACTCTGGGTAAAACATCCAGTTCGCAGGTGATGGGGCGGATATCGTCCATTCCTCTGCCATCGGCACGATAATTATTATATAAAATTGCCTGACGCACACATTTGGTGAATGTTTCCTCAAATGCTGCTAAAAAATATCTTTCTTTTTCGGCATATTCGTCACCCAATTCGGTGCTGAATTTTTCGATCATCTGCTGCTTAACAGCATCCACAGCGTCGTTGCGTTCCAGTTTTCCCATAATATGAGCTGCTTCATCGATTGCTTTACCGAATTCGGTTTCCATTTTTTGCACGATCTCTTCCGGCGTAACATCCAAGATAACTTCCATTTTCGGCTTGCCGGCTTCTTTCACGAATTCTTCCTGCAATGCCACCAATTCCTTGATCACTTCGTGTCCTGCATAGATGGAATTCATCATCATTTCTTCGGAAACTTCTTTAGCTCCGGCTTCGATCATTACGACTGCGGATTCTGAGCCGGCTACATCGAGATCGAGCACAGATGATTCCAGTTGAGTCATGGTGGGATTGATCACGATTTCCTCGTCGATAATTCCTACTTTCACACCGGCACAAGGCCCGTTGAAAGGAATATCGGAAATGGAAAGTGCCGCGGAAGCACCGAAAATTCCCAACATACCCGG
>DAISYT010000339.1:0-2752 GCA_036825175.1 Candidatus Cloacimonadota bacterium | reverse complement strand
TAAAAATTCCAATGAAAATCGACGAATTTTTTTAACAATTTTTTCTCTGCTTTGGATTCGTTGCCAAAACAAACCAATTCATAACCACCTATGTTTTTTCTTTCGATCATCCGGCTCTCCTGTTATTTCATTTTTTTCCTAAAACTTATTTTAGATTTCGCCCTTTTTCTTGGAAACAATGATATTGATAATTGCCATCAATGCCGCTGCAATAAACAGCTTTCCCACTTCGGGAAGCGATTTTGTGAAAAAGAATTCCACAAAAGGCGGCAGTAAGACGATCATATACTGGGCGAAGCGGATTTGTTTGAAGAAGCAGACGATAATCACAGCCAGAAAAGCGATGATGATCATGGGCCAGGGTGCAAAGAAAGTAACAAACCCGATGTAGGTGAAAAGCCCGCGCCCGCCGTGAAATTTGTGAGTTACCGGCAGACAATGTCCCACTACCATCATAAAACCCAGTACTAACAGATAATTCTGCGTGCCGAGATTGGCTCCGATCCGCATTTGAACGTATGGCAAAGTGAGAAAATATTTCAGCAAAACGAGGTAAAAGAAAACTTTACCGAAATCGAGAACTCCGGCAAAAATTCCCAAAGATTTATTGATATTGCAATAAATATTCATGGTATCGGGATGTCCGCTCCCGATTTTATAAATGTTGATGCTGCGGTAAGTTTTGGTGATCAATTTGGCGGTAGAAAAGCAGCCCAGGCAGTACGACAAAATTGCTAACAGCAAGAATGTGATTACGGATAACATAAAATCTCCTTAATTTCTGGCGCCAAAAATAGCGCTGCCGAGGCGGACGATATTTGCCCCTTCGGCGATAGCCAACTGATAGTCGCCACTCATGCCCATGGAAAGATATTTCATTTCCACATGAGGCAATTCTTCAGACTTCAATTCCTCGAATAAACTGTGTAAAAGTTGAAAACACCGCCGGATTTCCGTCTGGTTATCAGTGAGTTTGCCGATGGTCATCAAACCGCGCACATGAAGTTGGGAAAGGCGGGAAATTTCCTGCACAAAGTTTTTGGTTTCGGCTGGTTCGATACCGAATTTACTGGCTTCTCCCGAAGTATTTACCTGGATCAGAATATTCTGTTTGCGATTGTACAGCATGAGATAATCGTTTAATTTCTGAGCAGTTTTCAGGTTGTCTATGGAATGGATCAACGTTGGATTCAATTGCATAAGTTTTTTTATTTTATTGGATTGCAGATGTCCAATGAAATGAAATTCTTTAAATTTGCCCTCCAGCTCGGGCAGCTTTTTTTCTGCTTCCTGAAGGCGATTTTCGGCGATGAACTCGATCCCGTTAGCCAGAGCAGTTTCTATGATCGCTACCGGATGAGTTTTGGTCACTGCCAGAAGTTTGATCTCATCAGGATTTCTGCCGACTTTTACGGCAGCTTTTTCTAAACAGGCTTTAACCTGTCTAATATTCTCTATAACTGACACTTATAACCTTCTAATTTACCTTATTTTCAAAATCTGTTTTAACGAATTTTGGGGATAGGTATGTGTCAAGCAAAGAGTTGAGATGATTGGAGACGCTGAGACGCTGAGACGCTGAGACTCTGAGAAGCTGAGACGCTGAGAAGCTGAGACGCTGAGACTCTGAGAAGCTGAGGCGCTGAGGCGCTGAGACGCTGAGACGCTGAGACGCTGAAACGCTGAAACGCTGAAATGCTTCCTCCCACTTTTCTTTTGACAAATTAATCTCAATAACAAGGGTTGTTTACGTTGTTTGAAATGTATTTTTTGTAATTGGGTTGAATTAGGAAAATTGTAGGTGTTATGCTGAACGAAAGCTTGTAATAATAGTTAGTTATGTGCAATAAAAATATGGTGTGTGTATGAATGTTATGGGCAATTAATATAAAGGAGTTTTTTTGGCAATAAAACGAGATGTAGTTCAAGTAAAAAATCCAAAATCAGGTCATTATATTAAGATTGATAGAAGTGCCGGCAGGATATTATCTCATAAAAAATCACCTAACCCATATAAAAATATTCCAATAGCAAGAAAGTCTGATGAGAGCAAAAAATGATCTTCTATCGACCGACTGACGGAGATGTTGAGGATAAACCTATAACTTTAACACCAAGAACATGTTTTCTAATGACCAAATTAGGTAAACCAGTTTCAGAGGAAATTTCGAAAATCAGGCAGTCGATAATTCCACTACTGAGCAAATATAATTTTAGCTGTATTGATGCAAACAGTCTTACAACTGGAAATCAGATTATAAAAAAGATGTAATTATACGATTGCACCTAACTGAACAGCCGTATCGTCGTTCGGGCTGGTCGGTGGTTTTGGCGAAATCCGGCAGCGGTTACTCCGGCTTTCGACGGATACCGGATTCCGCCGCAAACGCAATACCAGAATAAAGGAGTGTTTAAATGTCTAAAGAACTTACAATTATCATTTTCATTTTAGTATCTTTTTCAATATTGTGGAGTAATATTGAGATTGATCTTGAAAGTGGTGCTGTTTTTACCGGATATAACGATGTCCGAATACCCGGAGATAATGGAACTCTTTTTTCACTTAAAGATGATTTGAAAACCAATTCAGATCCATATTTTCGCTCCCGATTAATTTATCATCTTAATCCAAAGCATCATATTATCCTTTTATATGCGCCATTAACCGTGAAAGCAACGGGTAAAGTTGATAAGAATTTGGATTTTCAAGGAGAAGTGTTCCAAGCAAATACAGCTTTAAAATCCATTTACA
>DAISYT010000338.1:0-2756 GCA_036825175.1 Candidatus Cloacimonadota bacterium | reverse complement strand
AGTCGTTAATTCAGATCAAAACGACTTTCAAGTCGTTAACTAATTATAAAAATAATAGAAGGAGCAAAAGATGAAGAAGTTATCGGTGTTAATTTTATTGGTTGTTTGTGCAGTTTTATCTGCTCAGTTTTCTGAACCAGTTCATGTTAATGAAACTTGGGGTACTGTTTTTTATCGCGGCAGCGATGCCTGTAAAATTATCGGTGACGCAGTTTACATGACTTTCGTGGAATCAGAAACCGGAAACCTGTTTTTTGCGTATGCTCCCGATGCTGAAAATTTCAGTCTTTCAGTAGTAGAGACGGCTACTTTGGATGAATTTGACAAACCGGGAAAAATGCTGCTTCCCAGTATCGAGGTGGCAGAAACCGGTGAGATCGATATCTTTTTTATGCGGGAAACCGAATCCACCATCACTTTACACAAAGCTTTTTCCGACGACGACGGACAATCGTTTACTATTACTGAAATCGCTTCGAATGTTTCCGCTTTCTCTTCCTGTTCTCGGGATAATGAAATACTTTTAAATTATCAACAGGGTACGTCTGTTCCGTTATCAGTTTATCAGTATTTCACAAATTATGAGAGATCAGAAAATGATGAAGTTATTAGATTCTATGGATTAGATCAATTAGAAGGATATGTTCATTCTAATGATGATATTTGGGTTCGAAATATTGTGAGTTGGCCTTCCTTTTCCGAACTGTTAACCACAAGCAAAAGAATCAATTCAGGAACAGCTCCAGCAGCTTCTGAACTGGAAAATATTTTCCCCAATGGTTATTTGGAAAACGTGCAGAAATTAAATCACAGCTCAACAGCAGCAATCGCGATGAACGGAACCCATGTAGGCATGGGATTTGACATTGTATATATGAAAATAGATGAAAGTTCCATTCAAACTATGTATGGCATTTTTGTGAATACCGGGGTACAGGATATTCCGGTTTATAGCTGGTATCCGCACGATGCCGAAACAGCCAATGCCATGGCTCAGGCAGGAAACAATTGGTTTGAAGACAGCGATGTGGTTTGGACGAATGAAGTAACTATGTGGGATACCATTTGGACTGCCGGACCGACTCTTTCGATCAGTCAATATGGCTCGACTTATTATATCCCGGACGGAGAACTGTGGATAGAGGGTACGGTCAATGGTAAATTAACGGTTGGTTGTGCCAATAATGTTTATCTGGTAGGAGATATAACTTATTCCAATACTACACCAGGAATGGCACCGGATGATCCGGATAATCCCAATACAACCGATTATTTTGGTTTGGTTTCCGAGGAGAAAATGATCATCAAATACAAACATAGAGATCCTTTTAATGATCTTGCTCTTCGGGCGGATAACTGTAACGACATTATACTTTATGGGGCTTATGCCGCTTTGGGAGATGGTTCTCCAATGTATGGGAATTACAATTCTCATTATGAAGGTGTTTTTAGCTTTGAATATCAGCATCCACACGGTTCTACTCCCGATTTTGTGGCGTTGAGTCCATATACTCTTACCGATACACTTTATACTTTCGTCGATCTGCATAAGTACATTTTTCCATTTCACAATTATGTTCCATTTAATATTGAAGGTTTTACCTTACACGGGAATGAACCTCTTTCTGTTATTCCTTGCTGTGGTTTTCCTTATGAAAGCGCTGAATATCTGAATAGTTATCCCAATAATAGTCCGAATAATTATGTTTTTCCTTATGGAACGGATTATCCCTGGTATAATCCGGTTTGGCCGGAATCATCCGAAGATATAGTATTTTCCAGAGGAACAATTTCTTTGTGGGGTTCTATAGCTCAAACCAGACGTGGTTTCATTCATCGTAGCGGTTGCGATCCATATAATCATCCCGGCGATAATAAATGGGATCTCGATGAAACAACCTTCCATTATGATGGAACTCATGCTGCCACCGGTTATGAAAAAGATTATCATTACGATACGCGTTTTCAGGATAATCCATTATCGAATTATCCCATGACGAACGGAGATGTTATTCCGCATCTGGTTATTTTGCAGTCGGAAAATGCGGGATTGGATTTCGAGGAAATTCATAATGTGGAAACCGAAAATGAAATCGTCTATTTCCTGGATATCGATGTAAACGAAAATATAATTATGATGGCTGCGAAAACAAGAAGTGGCTACTCGATAGAGTATTCGATCGATGACGGCGTCAATTTTGATACTTTTGTAATCGACGATCTGCTTTCGGATAATCAATTCATCGACGATATTTACGTGGATAACGGTAAATGTTATATCAATACAAGCTTATATCAAAAAGAAACCGTGTTGGTTTTCGATCCTCTCATAAATGAGGTTGAAACTTTACTGGAAGATAATGCCAGCGGATATGTGGCAGATTTTGCCGTAGGTAACGGTGGCTGCAAAATTTATGTGTCGGCAGTAAACGGCAATTTTGAATTCCAATATTCCGGAGAAGACCTCAATGTCCTTTCACAAACCGCCAGTTGGAGTGCACCGATTAGCATTAATTATATGGATGGAATATCGATAAATTTCAATGCGCAGGATTCTGTATTTGTTACACTGTTGAATACGGATTCGGGTCTTGATTTCAATGCGGATGGTGAATTGTATTTCGTTTCCGGTACTTTGGAAAATCTGCTCGATGTTCCTCAGAATGAGTTAACACCTGTGAAAATTCATCTTAATTCTTACCCCAATCCCTTCAATCCTTCCACCACAATAACTTTTAGCGTACCGCAAACAGCCT
>DAISYT010000337.1:0-2758 GCA_036825175.1 Candidatus Cloacimonadota bacterium | reverse complement strand
TTGATCAAAGCCGGAACTTCGGTCGGTGCAAATTATCGTTCAGCTTGTCGCGGACGATCCAAGGCAGAATTTAATTCAAAATTACATATTGTTTTGGAAGAATCGGATGAATCTGTTTTCTGGTTAGAGTTAATTATAGAATCAAAATTACTTCCAATAGAAGAAGTTACGCCTATCCTTTCTGAGGCGCAAGAATTAACGGCAATTTTTGCCAAATCATTTTATACTGCAAAAAGGAGTTTATAAAAATGCCATCACAAAATAATGAAACAAAACAATCATCGAATGATAAAAACACCCAATCTCCCAATCTCCAAATCTCCAAATCACCCAATCGTCCTATTGCCCTAACCGGCATCAAACCGACGGGAACCTGCCATATTGGCAATTATTTTGGCGCTATCCAACCGGCTTTGGAATTGACTCAGGATTATGATGCGCGTTATTTCATCGCCGATTATCATGCTTTGAATATCATCAAAAATCCCGAAACGATTCGTGAATATACCTATGAAGTGGCTGCTACCTGGCTGGCTTGCGGACTAGACCCGGACAAAACGCTGGTTTACCGCCAATCGCAAGTGCCGGAGACATTCGATCTTTCCACCATTTTGATGGCATTCACTTCCAAAGGATTGATGAACCGCGCACATGCTTACAAAGCTATGGTACAATCGAATGAAGAAATGGGACACGATCCCGACGATGGCGTGAATATGGGACTTTTTACCTATCCAGTGCTGATGGCTGCCGACATTTTGCTCTTCGATTCGGATGTGGTTCCGGTGGGGCAGGATCAGGCACAGCATTTGGAAATGACCATCGACATCGCTCAAAGTTTTAATTTTAATTACGGCAAGGAATTACTCACCATTCCCCAGCCGCTCATCCGTAAAGAAACCAAAACGGTGATCGGTTTGGATGGCAGAAAAATGAGTAAAAGTTACGGCAACACCATTCCCATGTTTTTGCCTACTAAAAAACTGCGCAAACTGATCATGAAAATTGTGACAAATTCTCAAACCATCGAAGAGTCGAAAGACCCGGAAGTCTGCAATATTTTCGCTATTTACAAGCTCTTTGCCGATGCGGCACAACAGGACGCTCTGCGAAAACGTTATCTTGCCGGCGGCATGGGTTGGGGTGATGCCAAGCAAACACTCTTTGAAATCATCGAGGCGCACATAACTCCGATCAGAGAACGTTATGAGCAGATCATCGCCGATAAAACTTATATCGATCAGGTGTTACGAGAAGGTTCGGTAAAAGCCCGTGAGATTGCTTCCCGAAAAATATCTTTCCTGAAAAAAGAAATTGGAATGTAATCTTTCAGGTTCTTTTTTTTCTGATTGACACGAAAAAGGGCATTAAATAAAAGTGATCAGCACTCAATTGGGAGTGTCGAGAGTTAGATAAAATATTAAGGTGATAATATGTTTACTTTTTTGATGATTGTTCATGTGATCATTTCGGTCGCATTGATTCTGGTGATTCTGGCTCAATCCAGTAAGGGTGGAGCTTTGGACGGAATGGTAGGAGGAACCGCTACAAATCTTTTGGGTGGACAAGGCGCTTCCAAATTTTTGAAAAATGCTACCAGAGTTTTAGCTATACTTTTCATGCTCAATTGCATTCTGCTTGCCTTCCAATTGAAATCTCCCTATCAATCTTCTACCGCAGGCAGCACCAGTACGAAAGCCGTGGATAAAATGCGTGAAAAAGCCGCAGACGAACAGCCACTTCAGGAAGAAGTACCAGCTCTTCCAGCCACTGAACAACCTGCTGGCAACGCTTCCGAACAACCGGTAGAATCTGCTACTGAATAAAAGTTTTACAAACGCAGAAGTGGTGGAATTGGCAGACACGCAAGACTAAGGATCTTGTGCCCAATACCGGGTGTGCGGGTTCAAGTCCCGCCTTCTGCACCAATTAACAAAAAGCCTCGCTCCAGCGGGGCTTTTTGTTTAGAAAGAAATATTACTATCCGGTTATGCTTTTCTTTTAATACCGAATTCCGGATAGATTTGTCCTCCAAAGTGATATTGACAATCTAAAAAAGTTGATTTCAATATTTCACTCCCTCTGCCTCCGGTCTCTCCCCCTAACATAGGAGAGAATAGTTTGGAACCACCGGCACAGAGCGTCGAGTAATTTCCTCGATTTAAAAGAATCATTTTCTATCTTTTTTCCAAATCAAACTTGACTGATATTTCCAGCAGCAAAAAGTCATTTCCATAAAAAAAAGGGTGGAATGGAAGATGGAAAATTACCAGCAAAAGTGGTATTTTCGATTTTCAAAATTTATACAGACTCTTGTGGAGGAAAAATGAAAAAAATCTGTTATTTGTTGCTACCTGTAGTACTGCTTCTGCTCAGTTGTTCCGGTCCGGGTGAATTGGGAACGAAATCCAATCCGATCAAAATGTTTTTTGTGCCATCTATGGAAGCCGGCACAATCGTTACTTCCGGGCAGGCAGTGGCAGATTATCTTACCCAGTCCACCGGCTATCAGTTCAAAGTTTCCGTTCCCACCAGTTATGCGGCGGTGATCGAAGCGATGGGCACAAAAGAAACCGATATCGCCTGGCTGGCTACCTTCGCTTACATTCTGGCTCACGATAAATTCGATGCAGAAGTGGCGCTTACCACCGTCAGGAACGGTTTGGAGAAATATAAAGGACAATTCGTTACCCGCGCAGACAGCGAGATAAACGATTTGCAGGATATGGCAGGGAAAGTCATCGCTTACACCGATGCG
>DAISYT010000336.1:1311-2777 GCA_036825175.1 Candidatus Cloacimonadota bacterium | reverse complement strand
AATTGAGGGTCTTTTGCTAAATGATAATAATATTACTTCAGCTTTATTATCAACAGAACAGATTAAAAAATTATTATCTGAGCATAAAAGCAGTATAAAAGATAACTCCATGATACTTGGTAAATTAATCACAATAGAGAACTGGTATAAAATGGTTAACAAGTAAAACAAGAGTTGGGTAGAACTGAAATTAATACAAAGAGTAATAAAATCACGTAATTTGTACATCAACATTTCAGCCAGTAGCAAAGCAGGAATAGTCGTGGCACACGCCGGGCATTAGGTTTACACTCAATTTCTCCTCATCACCTTGCCCTCGAAGGCTTCGAGCCTGATCGTTCCTGATATCTGTCTTTTTATCAGAAGATCGGAACAAGTTGTCGGCAGAAAATACTCTTTAGTTGTCTCGGTGTTATTAATAATGATCAAAATGCTTTCTTCTCCCAGAATCCGTTCCAGCAAAATCAATTCATCGTACAACTTTATTCTGACGTCGCCGTAAACAAGGCAGAGGTGTGATTTTCTGATCTCCAGCAGTTCGGCATAAAAATCGTGTAAAGCAGACAAATGCTGATCGGAAAAGTAATTCCAGTTCATCGGTCGGCGATTATCCGGGTCGCCGCCGCCACGCAAACCGACTTCATCGCCATAATAAATATGGGGTACACCGATCCAGCCCATTTGAAAAAGCACTGCCAGTTTCAGTTTGCGTTCATCACCATTCACAGCTTCCAGAAAACGGTAAGTGTCGTGGCTGTCCAAAAGATTCATCATCAGGCTGAGATCGGTAAAACCGTAATTATGTAAACCGCCAGCCAGCGCCGCCAGGAATTTCTCACCGCTCAAATCCTGCAACGCAAAATAATGTAACATCGGCTCCCGAAAATAGTTATAATTCATCACGGCATCGAAATAATTGCCCAGCCATTCCTCGGCATTATGCCAGATTTCTCCCACCAGATACGCTTCCGGTTTCAGACTTTTCACCTTTTGCCGGAACTTTTTCCAAAACCAGAACGGCACTTCGTTCGGCACATCCAGTCGAAATCCGTCGATGTCCATTTCGGTGAGCCAGAACTCGACGACGCGCATCAGGTAATCCACCAGAGGCTGATTCACCGCCGCGTCTTTTTCGTCGAAAAGATAATTTTCATCGGGATGCAGGCGCTCCAGATCGTAATTCAGATCGGGAAGAGAGGCATGTCCCCACCAGCATTGATAATAATCGATCGCTTGAAAATCAGCGGGAATTTCTTTTGGTAGAGGAAATTTGTACCAATCGAACCAATTAAAATACGGCGATGCTTTTCCGTTCTTCAAACAATCCTGAAAGGCGGAAAAACCCGTTCCCACATGATTGAAGGCAAAATCCAGAATAAGCCGGATACCTTTGCGATGGCATTCTTTCACCAGTTTTCGGAAAGCTTCGTTACCGCCAAAATGCGGATCGACCTGTAAATAATCGA
>DAISYT010000336.1:0-1301 GCA_036825175.1 Candidatus Cloacimonadota bacterium | reverse complement strand
GATTGGATGCTGCCAGTGTGAGCGGATTGAAATAAAGGCAGGTGATGCCCAAATCCTTTAAATATGGGATTTTCTGCAACACACCCGGTAAATCTCCACCGAAAAAAACATCATTTTTGTGCGGATCGTCTTTTAGAACCTGGTTGTTTTGCCAGTTTGGCTCGAAGCGGAAAGTCTGATTTCTCACCGCTTCCGTAAGCCGATTCTTTGCAGGATCGTAATACCATTCTGCGAAATCAGGATTCAGGTTGGCATCTCCGTTGCAAAAACGGTCGCAAAAAATCTGATAAATAATGCCCTTCTGAATCCATTCCAAATTATTGGGATGCGGTTTTATCCGGAAATTATTTCCGCCAGTATCAGGATTTTGCAAAATTGCTTCCGATCCGTTCCCAACCAGTTTTACCTGGAATTGCCAAGTATCGGTTTTTGGCAAAATGACAGAATAATAATCGAAATTTGTTTCCGAAAAATAGCGTGGCATTTCCACCGCAGTATCGTTCCAAAGTAACACAACCTGTTCGGTGTTGCCGTGGTAAGTTCGGCAGGCAAAACGTATGAGACCGTTACCTATCTCTTCTCCCAGCGGGAAATGCTCATTTACTAAATCAAAAGTGAAAAGTGCCTGTTCCCTGCCAGTGAAAAGCGGATAGCGGTCATCCACGACAAGCAGTGAATTGTCGTGTTCGGCATAAGAAACGGCAGGATTGGTGGGATCGGTGATCCAGACAGTTTTGTTCAAAACAAATTTGTATTCGTATTTACCGGGGGGAAGTAGTAATTTTGTGTGATATTCCTGGGTACCGATTTTTTCGAGAGGAGTATTCTGCGGTTGCCAATTATTGAATGAACCGGCGACAGCAACGGAAGCAAGTAAATCTTTGGAACGGTATGAAATCGGAACTACATGCAGAAGTCCTTTGCTTCCACCCACGATAAGCACGCTGTTTCTACCGCCCTTGCCGTCGTCTGCAAAAAAGTCGGCTCGTTCATCTGCCAGCCATTGACCGTCCACGATAAATTTATAAGAATATTTTCCCGGTTGCAGTTCGATCTCGGCAGAATATCTACCGGTATCAGCAAACATTTCGATCTCGTCCGGCTTCCAGGAATTGAAAGAACCACTCAAGAAAATGCGGTGTTCGCCACTGGTCGGTGGCGTGTAAGTAAACTTTATCGTTTCTGTTTTCTTCATCTTACCTCAATAACTACTGAATCTGAGAAGAGTGGTTATTTCGTCAAATGAAAGGATATAAAACCTTGAAAAGGCTTATGAGGCTGCTTCTTTCTTGAAATAACCA
>DAISYT010000335.1:0-2805 GCA_036825175.1 Candidatus Cloacimonadota bacterium | reverse complement strand
AAAATCTCGCAGGCTTTATCTACTCCGGCTTTGGTTCCCGAAATCACGGTTTGCGCTGGTGTATTGAAATTGGCACAAATTACCAGTCCGGCAGACGATGCTTCCTGACAAACCAATTCCACTGCTTCGCTATCCGGTCCGATGATGGCAGCCATGGCGAAAGGTTGTCCGTCGTTGGCAGCGATCATGAATTTCCCACGCTGATGCACCAGAAAAAGAGCATCCTCGAAATCGAGTACGCCGTTTGCCACCAAAGCAGAAAATTCTCCCAAAGAATGTCCGGCAACGAAATCCGGTTTGATGTAAAATTCTTTTTGCATCAGGCGGAGAGCAGCGATGCTGTGAAACAGGATGGCGGGTTGTGTGTACATGGTTTCTTTCAACAGGTCTTCGGGACCTTCCTGCATGATTTTATAGAGATCGATATTGTATTTTTGATCGAAATTTTTTAAGGTTTGTGCCAGCTCAGGATCGGCTTGAATAAAATCCATAGCCATTCCCACATACTGTGCACCTTGTCCCGGAAAAATGAAGGCGATCTTACTCATAATGTACTTTCCTTTATACTCTGAAAAGCAGGCTACCGGAAGTGAGCCCGGCACCGAAAGAAGCGGTGAGAACGATTTCTCCCCGGCGGATTTTGCCACTGCGGATCGCTTCATCCAAAGCGATGGGAATGGTGGCTGCCGAAGTGTTGGCATATTTTTCGATATTTACGATTACTTTGCTTTCATCTATTTTTAGTTTGCTGCCCAAAGCTTCGATAATGCGCATATTTGCCTGATGCGTGATCAGCCAGTCGATGGTTTGCACATCCATGTTATTTCTTTTCAGAACGGTATCACAAACTGCATACATCGATTTTACCGCCAATTTGAAAATCTTGTTACCTTCCATATAAATGGTGTGCAGATTTTTTTGTACGGTTTCTTTGGAAGCCGGCATTCTGGAACCGCCAGCCGGCTGAACCAGTAATTCGGAATGATAGCCGTCGGCAGCGATTTCACTGTCGATAAAACGGGAAATATCCTTCGGTTCCGATCTGGAAATAACCGTTGCGCCGGCGCCATCTCCGAAAAGAACGCAGGTATTGCGGTCTTTCCAGTTGGTTATTTTGGAAAGAACTTCCACACCGACTACCAGAATATTCTGGGCGGCTCCTGTTTCGATATATTGTTTAGCCACATTTGTTGCATAAATCCAACCTGTGCAGCCGGCAGAAAGATCGAAAGCAGGGATGTTTTTAGCACCGAGTTTTTTCTGCAGGATGCAGCCCGTGGAAGGAAACATGTGATCATTTGAAATGCTGGCAACGATGATCATGTCTATGTCTTTGGCTTTCAATCCGGCAGCTTCGATGGCGGGAACGGCGGCTTCATAAGCCAGATCGGAGGCCGCCTGATCTTTGGTGGCTATGTGCCGTTCAAACATGCCGGTTCTGGTGCGAATCCATTCGTCGGTCGTATCCACCATTTTTTCCAGGTCGAAATTATTCAGAATTTTATCGGGAAGATAACGTCCAGTTCCGGTGATTTTGGCAAAATACTTATTAATCATTATAAATCCCTATTTTCTGGCAGGTTAAAGATTTTCAAAATATTCTTTAGTATGTTGTACAAAACCGGATTCAGCCATTTTTACAGCCACTTTCACGGCATTTTTAATGGCTTTGTCGTTGGATCGACCATGAGCTACAACGGAGATGCCATCTATTCCTACCAGGAGAGCTCCGCCATATTCCGTGTGATCGAGCTTTTTCTTCAGGTAAGCATAAACCGGGAATGAGAGCAGTGCTCCTAATTTGGCAATCCAGTCTTTTGTGATTTGTTCTTTCATAATGGCAAAAATCGAAATGGCAGCGCCTTCCACCGTCTTCAGCATGACATTGCCCACGAAACCATCGCAGACTACTACATCGACTATGCCGCCGAGTAGGTCTTTACCTTCGATATTACCCACGAAGTTGATTTCATCCGAATCCAAAAGCATTTGATGAACTTTCTTATAAAGCTCGGTGCCTTTGGTTATTTCTTCTCCGATATTAAGAAGAGCAACTTTCGGCTGTTCGATGTTATAGAAAAATCTGGAATAAAGTCTGCCAAGATGAGCAAATTGCATGAGATTATCAGCGCTGCATTCCACATTTGCCCCGACATCGAGAATGATTTCCGGATTGCCCTGAGTAGGTAAAGTAGTGGCAATAGCCGGTCGCAACACATTTTTAATGCGACCAAAACCAAAAAGCGATGCCGCCATAACGGCGCCGGTATTGCCGGCAGAAACCATCCCGTCGGCTTTTCCTTCCCGACAGAGTTTTATTGCCTGAACAAGCGACGAATCTTTTTTCTTTTTTACGATCGAAGCCGGAGCGTCGTTCATACAGATTGTTTCGGTGGCATTTACCACCTCGATCCGGTCTTTTTCGTAGAAGTATTTTTCCAGCTCTTTGGTTAGTATTTCTTGCTTTCCAACGAGGAAAATCTTTTCACAAAGTTCCTCCTTAATTGCAAGAATTGCACCCTCCACTTCCGGGAAAGGTGCATTATCACTGCCAAAAGCGTCTATAGCAATGCGCATCAACTATTCCGGCTTATTCTTTTATCTCTAAAACCTTCTTGCCGTTGTAATGTCCGCATTTTCCGCAAATGTTGTGTGGCTTCACAGCTTCGCCGCAATTGGAGCAGGTTGATACTGCCGGCATGACTGCTTTATCGTGAGTCCTTCTTTTATCCCTTCTGGATTTAGAAGTTCTTCTTTTTGGAACAGGCATTTTTTCTCCTTTATCTATCTGTTTTTTATATATTT
>DAISYT010000334.1:0-2827 GCA_036825175.1 Candidatus Cloacimonadota bacterium | reverse complement strand
TAAATCAGAAATACAAAAAAGTCCCGTAGGGACGGGATAAAGTAGACCGGTGCGATAGCGTCGGGGATGTACAACAAAATAAAAGCGAGTGCCGTAGGTACGGAATCTTCAGGGAGTCGATGTAAATTCAATCCCTTACCCTTCATCCCCCTTAACAAGGGGAAAAATAAGGAATTAGATATTAACTTGCTCCCCCGCTACTTCAACAACAGCATCTTTTTAGCTTTGGTTTTACTTCCGGCTTTTAAGAGATAAAAATAAATTCCCGAACCGACTTGATTACCGTCGTCGTTCTTGCTGTCCCAAATCTCATAATGGCTACCCGAAGCTTTTTCTTCATTTACCAGCGTCCTCACTTTCTGCCCCAGTAAATTATACACAGTCAGTTTCACATAACAATCGGCGGGAATATCGTAATCTATGCGGGTGAAAGGATTAAACGGATTTGGCGCATTCTGATATAATTTCACCGTCTCGATAGAAGGAACGAATGCTTCGTAAGTAAGAGTGACCGGCACATACAAAACCTGTCCGATACTTGTTTCAAAGCGAAGATTAGCAGTATAAGTTCCCCAATCCAAGCCGGCTGTCGAGAAAGAAATTTGAACGTTCCGGCTTGATTCCGGCGAGATGGTTCCTGCATAAACATCGGCAGAAAGCCAGGCTACCGGGCTATCTACGATCTCGAAAAAAGGAGAAGTATTTTCCACATTATGTTCGGCATTACTGATCCTTACCCTGCAATGATCCGAAGGCGGTCCCGGAACCGTGAAATAGAATTTACCGACATTGGGAGCGTCGTTTGCGAGCGTTGTCCAGGTAAAACCGTTATCCATGGACAATTCGACTTCGACTGTTTCCACGCCGGCGACATCCTGCCAGATTATGCTGTCGGTAGTGGCATAAGACATGATCGAATATTCATCCGGGTGCGTGATATTCAAAGATGTGATGGCAAAAACACTGTCCGAAACATCGTAAAATTCCAGATCGGTCGAGCCAACTTTGATCAGGCATTGATTTGCATTCGGACCTTCAAAAATATAGGGATAATATTCCAAATCCGGTGTGCCTTCCGTAATGGTTTCCCAACTGGTTCCATCATCCCGACTTAACAGAATCTTTACACTGTCGGCATCTCCGAAATGATCCCAACGAATCGTATCCTGAATAGCAGGAAGAACCTCTTCCCCGCCGTTGGGATACGAAATCCAGAAAATTTCATCGGTGGTGGCAGGAAGTGAAATCGTACCACTTACGGAATGCGGAGCAGCGCCGCTGCCGTCACCTTCGATATACCATTCGATATTCATGGGCGAAGGAAAATTATCATCCACACGAATGTTTATAATGAACGAAACTGCCGTAGCAGGATTGATCGTGTTAACACCATCGAAACCCCAGGTGACTTCTGCCCCGTTTCCAGTCTCGCCATTCCATTCCAAACTTTGAATATCCTGTGCTGAATTGACTATACAACCATCCGGGAAAGACAACCTGATTCCCTGAATCGGTTCAGCGTCGGGACTGTTATGCATCAGATAAAACGGCATGTTTTGCGGCTCCACCGGAACATAATATCCGGTTAGCTGCAAGATACGATCATTCACGATATTACGATTCAAATTTAATGAACGTTCCCCATTTTGATTAAAATGAGAAAAAGAAAGGGTAAAATCGAGAGCATCACTATAGCTCGTAACATTCTGCATAGTAATAGTTTGAACGATTATCGTGTCCTCATAAGCATTTACTTCTATCGACAGGGGTGAAAGTGAAAGATACGGCAGAGTCAAACCGGATTTAATGGAAAATTGGATTGCCGATTCATTTGCCACACCGTGAAAAGTAGGGCTGTCGATATTGGAAAAGGTAAGCTGCAAGCCTTCTGTCTGATCCTGATTTTCGATACCGATGGTGGCATAATTTTCCTCGGAATCACAATTAGTTATCTCTTTATATTGGAATTTAATATCGCTGCCCATGCCAAAAGTGCTGTAATAATCCGGATCGTAAAGGATCACTTCAAATGTGCAGACTTTGGAATTATCGAATGAATTTCTCCAATCCGACCATTCCACCACGAAAAGATGATTTTCAGTATCAAAATAAAAATAAACTTCGCCGTCTTCGATTGCATCCCAAAACGGCGCTATCATGGCGGAAGCTCCTACACCGGACGGAATAGGGCGATTGCGGAAAAATATCTCATCGCATTCTCCCATAAGTATATAGCCCTCGGAACATATAGAAATTTCATCGTAATATTTGCCAAAATATCCGAATAAAAAAGGCAGAAGAACCATCGAAGAAAATCCGTCGGGAGTGGAATGAGAGGCTGTGATTAATGTACCGCTGCCGCCCAGGTTAGGATCGATCTCGAGCCAATCGTACTGCGGAACATCGAAATTACCGCTGTCGCCGGATTCCACGGCAATATAGCCGTAATCGCAAAGACTGGCGCAATTTTCATCGATCCTACCGACAGGGATTTCAAAGTACAAATTCTGCAAAATTTGCTCTTCATTTTCCAAAACCAGTTGGAATTGAACCGTTTCGCCACTGATCAGGTTATTATCCGCCAGAACAGAAAAAGATGTTGTATTGATGCCGGTTTCACCGATTCCGATCGCATCGTAAGACGAGCTTTCCGTAACGATTTCCACCTGATCGTTCCAACAAATCAACCTGGCTTGAACTGCCGGGCTGGTTGCTGCGCCGGCATTCCTTAAACTAAAATTCAAATTGGCAGTTTCTTCCTGAACAATGCAACCGGACGAATTCAAAACTTCGTATTCCAGAAAATCCATTTCCGGTGATTCGATCA
>DAISYT010000333.1:0-2828 GCA_036825175.1 Candidatus Cloacimonadota bacterium | reverse complement strand
TCAACTCGATCTTTTCAAGGATTAAGACACATGAAGAAGAAACCTTGAAAAGGTTACATTCAGAGGAACTCTTTCAATTCGATCTTTTCAATGGTTAAAGCAAATGAAGGAGAAACCTTGAAAAGATTACATTCAGAGGAAATCTTTCAACTCGATCTTTTCAATGGTTGGAAATGATAAAAGGAGAAACCTTGAAAAGATTCCAGCCAGAGGGATTCTTTCACGTATATCCTTTTCAATGGTTCGAAAGTAAAACGATGATCGAAGCAAGGAGAAACCTTGAAAAGGTTACATTCAGAGGAATTCCGCCTGAGGCGGATAAATCTCTCAACTCGATCTTTTCAATGGTTGGATATGATAAAAAGAGAAACCTTGAAAAGATTCAGCAAGAAGAAAAGCCTTATAAACCTTTTCAAGGTTAGGGCAAAGGCAAAAAAATGAAAGACAATAAATTTTATTTTGAATGCACCACCTGCGGTGCAAAATACGAGCAGGACGAAGTAACTTATCTCTGTCCAAAATGCGAACGGGAAAACACGCCCGACCTTCCACCCAAAGGCATTCTCAAAACACTTTATCATTACGGTCAGATCAAGCATCTGACAAAACAGCCCAAACTATTCGACAAGCTGAAAGAAAAGGAATTCAGAGAATTATTACCGATCAAATCCGAGCGCAGCTTGTCCTGGCTGAAAGTCGGTAAAACTCCACTCTACGAAATCTCTTCCGCTTCTTTCCCTCTTCATAAGGAGGAATCAAAGAGGGTTTTTCAAATCTTTCTAAAAGACGATTCTCAGAATCCTACTTTTTCTTTTAAGGATCGTGCTTCGGAAATTGTTTGCGCAGTCGCCAAAGAAAATGGTTTCGATACCATTGTTACCGCTTCCACCGGCAATGCCGGTTCTTCTCTGGCTGGAATTTGTGCTGCTCAAAAACAAAAAGCTTTGATCTTTGTTCCGGCAGCCGCCCCCCAAGCCAAACTAACTCAAATCTGCATGTACGGCGCCCGGCTCATTCCGGTGGAGGGAACTTACGACGATGCTTTCGATCTCAGTATTCAGGCTTCTCAGAAATTCGGCTGGTACAACCGTAACACCGCCTATAATCCGTTCACGATCGAAGGTAAAAAAATCGTTTCGTTCGAGCTTTTTCAGCAAATGAAGCACGAACTTCCCGACCGCATTTTTGTGCCGGTGGGTGACGGCTGTATCATCAGCGGAGTTTTCAAAGGTTTTGAAGATTTGCTCAAACTCGGTTTGATCGAAAAAATCCCGACTATCGTGGCTGTACAATCCGAGAAAAGCGCTAACATCGTTCGCAATCTGAATGTGGAAAAATTCATTTCCCAACCTTCCCAGACCATCGCCGATTCCATTGCCGTCGATCTGCCGCGCAATTTTTGGATGACGCAAAAGTTCATGCGGGAATATCAGGGTGAAGCAATCACCGTGAGCGATGAAGAAATTTTATCTGCTTCCCAAATACTCAGTTCTCATACCGGTATTTTCGCTGAACCTGCTGCGGCTGCGGCTTTTACCGGACTCATCAAATATGCCGAACAAAACAAAATCGCCGAAAATTCCAAAAATGTGGTGCTGCTAACCGGAAGCGGATTGAAGGATTTGGGTGCGGTTCAATCTCTTATCGACATTCCCAAACCGATCAAATCTCTTGCTGAATTGAAATTATAGGTTGACTTGAAAAATTAACTCTTCTCATCTGATTCGAGAGGTAAGTTTATGAAAAACGTGAAAAAATTCGATGCTGTTCCCAAGCTGAACGGCTCGTGGAAATTTCTGGATGATTACAGCTATCCCGACATGATTTTCGGTCAGCTTCTTTATTCCACATGCCATCACGGCAAAATCAAAAACATCCACTTCCCAACCGGTTTCGATTTGCAGGAATTTACGATGGTTTCCGCCCAAGATATTCCCGGAGAAAACATCGTTCCCGAACCGGAATGCGATCAGCCCTTCATCGCGGAAAACGAGGTTTTTCATTACGGACAGGCGATCATGGGCATCGCTCATCCGAACCTGCATACTTTGAAAGCTTTCATCAAAAAAACGATGGTCGAATACGAAAAACTTCCCGCCATCACAGACATCAGGGAATGCCTGGAAAACGAGAAAAATGCGTTTGGGAAGGAACTGATTATCGATCATCGGAATGGGCAGCCGATCCAACCGGAATGGATTCATCATCACAAAATTTATTACACCCCGCACCAGGAACAGGCTTATCTGGAAACGCAAGGCATGATCGCTGTTTGGCAACCGGAACAAAAAACGATGTTCATACGGGCTACCGCTCAATGTCCGTTTTTTGTGAAAAGCGGCGTGGAAGCGATCATGGGGAAAACGATAACAGAAGCCGTGGTGGAAACCTCGGAAGGGATTGGCGGAGCTTTTGGCGGAAAGGAAGATTTTCCCAGCCTTTTAGCCGGAATCACTGCACTGCTTTCTTACAAAAGCGGCAAACCGGTCAAATCGGTTTTGGAACGTTCCGATGATATTCAAATCACCACAAAACGTCATCCCAGCCGGATCGAGATCGATTCCTGGACCGATCCTCAAACGAAAAAACTGAAAAAAATCGAGATCGATTATAGATTGGATGCCGGCGCTTATCAAACGCTTTCGCCCGTGGTTCTCTCACGCGGCGTGCTTCATGCTGCCGGCGGCTACGACATTCCGGATTCTTACATTCACGGCAGATTGATGCGCAGTAACACTCCTTCCAACGGCGCATTTCGCGGTTTCGGCGCTCCGCAGGCTTTCGCCGCTATGGAAGCTCATATCGATAACATTTCCGCAGATTTACAA
>DAISYT010000332.1:0-2830 GCA_036825175.1 Candidatus Cloacimonadota bacterium | reverse complement strand
AAAGATAAAAAAAATTATTGACGGCTTATTCAATAAAATAATATCGACACAAATGTATCGATTAATAGTTATCGATACAAAAAGAATAAAGTGAATAAAAAAAATAAAGGAGGAAGTTATGAAAAACATGACTTTTGACATCAACCAGGTCGTTGAATTGCGAACAAGGACTTTGGATTATTTTGGAGTAGGAGCTATCCAAAAATTTAATGATATCGCTGTTAACCTTAAAAAAGACGGAATCGATAAAGTGATTATCGTTTCCAGCAAGAGTGCTTACATTACCACCGGTGCCTGGGATGTAATCAAACCGGCCTTGGAAGCCAACAACATTCATTACATTCTTTATAATCGTGTTACACCCAACCCCACCGATAGTTCCACCGATGAAGCCACCGCTTTCGGCAGAGATTTCGGTGCTCAGGCAGTTATCGGCATCGGAGGCGGCAGCCCCATCGACGTGGCAAAAAGCGTTGCCATCATGTTGGAGTATCCCGGCAAGACCACTTCCGATCTGTATCAATTTAAGTTCATCCCGGAAAAAGCAAAACCGATAGTCGCCATCAATACAACCCACGGAACCGGCAGCGAAGTGAACCGCTTTGCAGTGGTTACGGTTACCGAAAAAGATTACAAACCGGCTATCGCTTATGATTGCATTTATCCCCGCTACGCTATCGACGATCCCGCTTTGATGACCAAACTTCCCGCTCATCAGACTCTTTATGTTTCCATCGACGCTATCAACCATGTTACAGAAGCCGCCACTTCCAAAGTTGCCTCTCCTTATTCCGTGATGATGGCAAAAGAAACCATCGAACTGGTTCAGAAATATTTACCTGTTGCTATCAAAGAACCCGGAAATTTGGAAGCAAGATACTATCTTACCTATGCCGCAGCTATTGCCGGTATTGCCTTCGATAACGGTTTACTGCATTTCACACACGCTTTGGAGCATCCGCTTTCCGCTGTGAAACCGGAATTGTCTCACGGTTTGGGTCTGGCTATGATCCTTCCGGCAGTCGTAAAAGCAATCTACGCAACTAATGCTCCCGTTCTGGCAGAATTATATGCACCGATCGTTCCCGGTTTGAAGGGCGTTCCCGAAGAAGCAGACAGCATTGCCAAAGGAATCGAAAACTGGTTATTCTCCATGGGCGTGACCGAAAAATTATCGGATGAAGGCTTCGATGCCAAAATGGTCGATAGATTGGTGGAACTGAGCTTTGAAACACCATCGCTCGATCTGCTGTTAAGCCTGGCACCTGTACCAGCCACCAAAGAAACCATCACAAAAATCTACACCGAAAGTCTGCATAAAAGTGCCTGAGTTTAGTTCTTGACGGCAAAATAAATAATCAACTGTTGGGTACGGGTAAGTTTGAATCGTGCCCAACAGATTTTAAGAGAGGAAAAAATGAGTTCGGTAAAAATTTCTGATACAGCTTTACGCCGGCTGCCCAAATATATTTATTATTTGCAGCAACTGAAAAAGGAAGGCAGGAAATACACTTCGGCTTCGGAAATCGCTTCTGTTCTGAATATTCATCACACTCAGGTAAGAAAAGATTTTGCTCTCACCGGATTGAGAGGCGTTCCCAAAGTCGGGCATAAAGTCGATGACCTGCTGACGGCATTGGAAGGCTTTTTAAATTGGAATAACGTAAGTGATGTTTTTTTGATCGGGGTGGGAAATATCGGGAAAGCGCTTGTGAATTATAATGGCTTCCAAAAAGTCGGCATGAAGATCGTGGCAGCGTTCGATGTTGCCGAGGAAGTGATCGGTACGGAAATCAACAGTATCCGGGTTTATTCGATGACCAAAATGCCCAATCTGGCGGATCGACTGCACATTCATATTGCTATTCTTTGCACTCCCAGCGCCAATGCTCAGGAAGTGGCTTCTTATCTTTGTGAAAACGGTATTCGCGGAATCTGGAATTTTACTCCCGAACATTTGACCGTTCCCGACAATGTGGTCGTGGAAAACGTGAATATTTATCCCAGTTTGGCTGTTTTTTCCAAGAAAATGGCAAACCTGAAATTATAGAAAAGCGGGAAGGAAAAATCATGATAAACAGCCAATCCAGAGCGGAAAAGATTATCGAACACGATCCCAACGGATTAGTGGTGGTCGATCGTGATTTGAACATCGTTCAGGTCAATAAAGCCTTTTTAAAGATTTTCGATCTCACGCAAAATGAGAAGATTATTGGAAGAAATGTGAACGAAGTTCTGGAACAAGTGGTTTTTCCTTCCCCAGATATAACGACGGTTCATTCCACTTTTGTAAACCATAAACGAAGCGGCAGGATCGTGCAACTCATCACGTTTCAGTTGTATGATGAAGAGAATCTTTCCGCCTGTTTTTGTGTGGATAATACCGCTCATGTGAATAGCACTCAAAAGCTTTTACAATTGCGTAAAGAAACAGCAGAAAAAGCGCATCAAATCATCAACAAGCAGATGCAAACCGCTCAGGAAATAGCCAGTTTACTGGGTGAAACCACCGCCGAATCCAAAGCGGCTCTTTTAAAATTAGTACACGTTATCGAGAAAGATGAAGAACTCCATGACTGAGCAAAAAGAAGAACTCTTTTTTGAAATAGCCTATCAACAAATCAATAAACACGATGAAGAACTCTGCGGTGATGCCATTCTGATAAATAAAAGTCCGCACCTTACCACCGTGATCCTTTCGGATGGATTGGGCAGCGGAGTGAAAGCGAGCATTTTAGCCACTCTTACCTCCAAGATCATTTCCGTGATGATAGAAAACGAATGCAGCATCGAAGAAATTTTGGATACACTGGTAAGCACTCTTCCCACC
>DAISYT010000331.1:0-2830 GCA_036825175.1 Candidatus Cloacimonadota bacterium | reverse complement strand
GGGAACCTATCCGGTAGTTTTCGATGAAGAGATGATGGCAACTCTGCTGGAAACTTTTGCCAGCGTATTTTACGCCAATTCCGTGCATGAAGGCAGATCGCTTCTGAAAGGAAAAATGGGGCAGAAAGTTGCCAATGAACTGATAACAATCGTGGATGACGCTTTGCATCCCGAAGGTTCTTCTTCCCGTTATTTCGACAGCGAAGGTTATCCTTCCCAAAGAACCGTTCTGATCGAGAAAGGTGAGTTGAAATCTTACTTACACAACACCAAAACAGCTTTGAAAGATAAAGTAAAATCAACCGGAAACGGCAGTCGCAGCTACAAAGGCAGTCTCGGTATTTCTCCCTCGAATTTGATTTTGGAACCGGGTTCCAATAAAGTGTCAGACCTTTTGAGCAAATATGATCGGATCATCGAGATCGTCGCTTTGCAGGGAATGCATGCCGGAGCCAGTACGATTTCCGGCGATTTTTCGCTTTCTGCCGAAGGTTTCCTTTATGAAAATGGCAAGAAACAATATTCGTTGAGACCATTCACGGTTTCCGGGAATTTCCTGGATATGTTACAAAATGTGGAAATGATCGCCGATAATTTCCAATTCAACAGCAGTTCGATCGGGGCATCGTCCGTGCTGATTAAAGAGCTGGCGATCAGCGGATAAATATTTAAGACGAAAACAAAAAAGCTGATGAATTTTACTTCATCAGCTTTTTTTTATGCTTCAGTTATTTTTTTCTAAAATCGTTCAGAAGTCCTAAACTGATAACCATAGCCTGATGATATTCTTCCGTGAGAATGAGGGAATACTCAAAATTTATCAGAATATGAAAATCATAAGTGCGGAATAATTGAAATCCCGTTCTGAGTCCCAATTCCAGACCATTTGCTGAATCCAGGGTGGAACCTTGGTAGGTAAGCCAGTGGAATCCGGCTGAACCACCGATGAACGGACAGACATCTTTGCCGGAAAGAAGGTAGGAATAATAAATATTGGAAACGAAGCCTTTGCGCAATCCGATCAGCAATCCGACTTCATGTCGATCCATTTCATAACCGGTTCGCAAATCGAAAAGGAAAGACCTGTCTGTGTCGTTCCGGAATCCTTTCATCGGAAAGAAAAAGCCGTAAGAACCACCGCCGTAAGAACGCGCCATCCGTCTTCTCGGTTCATTTTCCTCGTAATTCGTGATCAAACCGATTTCTGCCGTTTCCTGAAAACCCAGACCTTTGTCCACACACACAGCTAATCGTTTCATTACCATATCCAAATCTTCGATGCCGGTCGCCGTCAGATCATCCGCCAGAACAGTAGTTCCTTGGGCAACATCGACGAGAATGAATTGAACCAGAAGCTTATTTCCCAGTTTATTCATGGCAGTGATCAGTACCAGATCGACGCCGATTTCTTTACCGAAATCGACAGCCGCCGATTCGTTCGAGCAATTGCGGTTTTGCAGAATCTGCTTCACCGTGCCGACGGGAAATAACCTCAAAGAAGGCTGCTTGGCGATTTCCTTTTCCAGAACGGATTGAGTTACCTGAAGTGTTATATTATCGATACCTAAAGAAGTTATGGGCAGAACGGCGATATTCCGAGTGGGCATGATTTCAGTTTGAGAGAAGAGAAAAGTCGATACAAATACAAACATCAGTACAATGATTTTCTTCATGATCCATCCTTTATTCAGCGTCGGTTTTTCTTGCGTGAAAGGGAAAGCGATCCCAAACCACCAATGATCGCCATATAGAAACCCAAATCGTACAGCCAGCCGATATTGTGGACTTCGTAGATGCGCACGGAGGGATGGAAAATTCCCAGGATCAGAGAAATGGGAGCGATCCAGCCGTGCCAGATTCCCCAAAGAAAACCAGCCGGTTTTTGGGCGGAATGATGTCCGTCGCCGGGAACGTAGGCAGAGAGCATTAACAGCAGTATCAGAATAATCAGAACTTTTTTCATCTTCGTTTACCTTTTTCAGCGATTTCTTCTTCCACTTCCGCTTCGATGCGTTTTAATTCTTCGGCAGGAATTTTCATTTTGTGAGCGATGGAACGAATCGCCTGTTTTTCGGCTTTATCCAATTCAAAATCAGACAGAGCGCAGAAGAAACATAACCTGATCAGGTAGAAGCGTTTGGCGGGATTGTTTTGGTAGATTAGGCAGATCACATTAATGATTTTGGTCAAATCCAGTTGATCGGATTGATAGTCTGCCAGAATTTTATCGAAGATGTTTTGGATGATCTCGCGTTCATTCTGCCCAAACTTTTCCGACAATTTACTGTATTCGAAAGGTCGCTGTTCCAGTTGAAAAATCAGATCATCGATGATTTCTTTTTTCTCTTCATCTTTGATGATGTCGTCGGCTTTGGCAACATGTATCAGGATCGCCATGGAGCTGGTGATGAGCGAAAATTCTTCGAAAATATGTTTCTCTTCTTCCGTTTGCGGCAGATAGTTTTTGGGATTAAAAAAATCCTCCAACGCATGATTAGGTTCGGCGGCAAACGAAATTATCTTTTCCACACTTTCTTTCCAACGTGTCATTTTCTCCTCCTTTATCGAACGAATTCAAAGCGGTTTTCATAATTCATAAGTTACTGTAAACAAGTTAAATATAACCATGGTAATTATCATTATCACCTCCTGAATATTTCATCGTCATTCTGAGCGTTACCTGCCGAAGCTTGGGCGAAGGCTGGTTTCTTTCATTCGCCTTGATGAAGAATGACCCAACCTGGAAAAGGCTTAATGACAGAATTTTCCCGATGGAAGCCATTTTTTAAGGAGATGGTCATTGCGTCCGGCAACTGCCGGAGGCTTTTTC
>DAISYT010000330.1:0-2851 GCA_036825175.1 Candidatus Cloacimonadota bacterium | reverse complement strand
ACTTCTTGCAAGATGCACATTTAAACACTTTAACTCTTACAAGCCTTGCCACACTATTTTGAGGGGTTTATGTGTCAAGAATTTTGGAAGCTGCCTCCTATCTTGAATTTACGTAAAAGTGAATAGCATTCATAAATTCAAAGAGTTAAAGCACACAATATATTTTTATGATTTTATAAAATCCCGGTTTGAGCAGTAAGTTTGGAATTAATCAGACTCAAGATTATTTTCCAAACCGTAGATCAGCTCCATTTCCTGGAAATATTTTTCGTCGAAACCGGCTTTGGAAGGCGTTACGGAATAACTTTCGGCAATTTTTTCTGCTACCGGTTTTCCCAGCAGTTCATCGTCGCAAAATACTTTGCCGATCTCCTGACCTTTTTCGATGAAATCACCAACTTTGAACGGCAGATATGCTCCGGCAGCGTAATTCAATTGTGATTCGATCATTCTTCTGCCGGCTCCCACATCGACCAAAGCATAACCGATCTTCTGCGAATCGACGGCTTTGATCCAGCCTTTTTTCTTTGCAGTTATCGGGATTTGATATTTTGACTGAGGCAGGAGAGATGTGTCGTCACAAATAGCGGGATTTCCGCCCTGAGTTGCCACGAATTTGCGGAAATATTCCAGCGCTTTTCCACTTTTTAAAACCTGATTGAACATTTCATCTGCTTCGGTTTTGGAGGAAGCTATTTTAGTGAGTAAAAGCATTTCGGCAGCCAGCATTTTGGTGATGGTATAAATATCTTTGATTTCCCTGCCCTTTAGAAAATCGACGCATTCCATGATTTCGAGAGCATTTCCCACGTAATTACCCAAAGTGGAATTCATATTGGAAAAAACTACCGCCACGTTTTGCCCCAGATTTTTACCGGTTTGCATCAGCAATTCTGCCAGTTTTTCCGCTCTCTCCATTTTTTTGATGAAAGCGCCGGAGCCGACTTTCAGATCGATCACCAGATTACGGGCGCCTTCGGCAATTTTCTTGCTCATGATGCTGGCTGTGATGAGCGGCAGGCTTTCCACCGTGCCGGTTACATCGCGCAGAGCATAAATACGTTTATCTGCGGGAACCAATTCCTTCGATTGTCCGATAATACTGAATCCGACTTCATCCACCATTTTTTTGAAAGCAGTGTAAGAATAATCCGTGCGAAACCCGGGAATCGATTCCAATTTATCCAGAGTACCGCCGGTATGACCCAAACCACGACCTGAGATCATGGGAATTTTTGCACCGCAGGCTGCCACGATCGGCGCCAGCACGATGCTGATCTTATCTCCCACTCCGCCCGTGGAATGTTTATCCACGGTTGGCATATCTTCCGGAAAGGTGATGGTTTTACCTGAATTTATATAGACTTCCGTGAGCGTTTGAATCTCGTCGGGATGCATGTTTTTAAAGTAAATCGCCATTAACAATGCCGCCATCTGATACTCGGGAATTTCGTTTTTCAGGTAGGAACGAATAAAAAATGCCAGTTCATCCCGCGTCAGTTTTTTGCCGCTGCGCTTTTTGATAATGATTTCCACCGGATTATATTTCATAATTTCTCCTTAGTTACGTTAACCTTGAAAAGATTTTTAAGGCTTTTCTTCTTGCTGAATCTTTTCAAGGTTCTTTTCCCAAACCGTCAACCATCAACCCTGAAAAGACTTACGAGAAAGAATTCCTCTGATAGCAGCCATTTTCAAGGTGCTTTTCCCAAACCGTCAGCCATCAACCTTGAAAAGACTTTCGAGAAAGAATTCCTCTAAAAGCAGTCATTTTCAAGGTTCTTTTCCCAAACCGTCAACCGTCAACCTTGAAAAGACTTTCGAGAAAGAAATCCTCTAATAGCAGCCGTTTTCAAGGTTCTTTTCCCAAACCGTCAACCATCAACTTTGAAAAGACTTACGAGAAAGAATTCCTCTGATCGCAGCCGTTTTCAAGGTTCTTAGCGTTCTACCACCAAATCTGCTCGCCATCCTCGTAAGTAAAAATTCGTTCTTCCTTTCTGGAATCTGTTTCCACCAGCCAATACAAACGGTCAGCCGGAATATCTTTAAAGATCATAGGCTCGGAGGTGGCTACCTTTTTGCCCCCGGATTTCCATTCTCCTTCCCAATAAAATAATTCATACTCACTGCCTGCCTGCAAGCTGACGATCTGCTTCTCTTCGGTGGCATTAGCTATTTTCTTCTGTGTGGTGGAATACAGCGTCAGATCCTGAAGGGAACGATTTCCACTTAAAAACCTGATGGAACCGTCTTTTTCCAAAATCAGCGGATCGGCAACCGGATTCAAATCTTTATCCTGCAAAATCATGGGAAGGTAACACAAATCCACTCCCATCGCTTTAAATTCTGCTGCATTTTCTTCGATTTTGCTCCATTGGATCGCTGCCCATTCACCGGAATTGAAAACGCAAAGATAGGCAAAACGAACCGAATCGGGAATTTCAGCGTTCAAAGTAACGGGAACGTCGGCGATTTTTGTGTATTGCTGTGTAACATCGACGAAATATTCTCCGTTCAGCCAGCCGGGAGCTTTCTCATTTTCTTGCAATAAAGATGCCAGGTTATCCGTCTGTTTTGCGTAGGTTTTACGATAGACTTTTGCCACTCTCGGTCGAATGGAATAATGGTTCGGATCGGCTTCACAACCCATAAAAGGAATTGCTTGTCCATCGTGGGTAAGCACAGCGTTCCAGGCATGATTATTGCCAGTATCTGCCCAATGCGGCGTGTAATCGCTGGTAACGGCGATGCCGCAGGCGCGGATGGTAGCCATCGAAAGATTGGTCATATCTTCGCAGCGTCCCAAATGACTTTCCCGCATTTCATCGATACCCTGATCGGTGGGGTG
>DAISYT010000329.1:0-2861 GCA_036825175.1 Candidatus Cloacimonadota bacterium | reverse complement strand
GAATTTGGTATCCAACTGCTTCACAGCCAGCGTATCATCCACGCGGCGCACCGGCGTATTGAGCGGAGCATTGTGAAGCAAATCCGGATCGGTTTCACATTCATGAGCGATTTCGATCATGGCTTCGATAAATTCATCGAGCGTTTCCTTACTTTCCGTTTCGGTCGGCTCGATCATAATAGCTTCGTGCACGATCAGCGGGAAGTAAATGGTGGGAGCATGATAACCCTTATCCAGAATGCGTTTGGCGATATCCAGAGTCTTGATGTCATACTTTTCTTTCTGCCACTCGCCGCTGGCTACAAATTCGTGCATACAGTGAATGTGTTTGAACGGAATCTCGTAATAATCTTCCAGCTTTTTCATAATGTAATTGGCGTTGATCACAGCATTTTCGGAAACACGGCGCAAGCCTTTCGCTCCGATCATCTTGATGTAAATATAAGCTCTCACATTAACCAGGAAGTTTCCAAAGAAGGAATGCACTTTTCCGAAGGAAGTAGCTTCGTGACTGTAATCCAGGAAATATTTTCCATCTTTTTTGCCGATTAATGGAGCCGGCAGGAATTTTGCCAGTTCGGAACGGACTCCGATCGGACCGGAACCGGGACCGCCGCCGCCGTGAGGCGTGGCAAAGGTTTTATGCAAATTGTAATGCATGATGTCGAAACCGATCTGTCCGGGTTTTACAATTCCCAAAACGGCGTTGAAATTAGCTCCGTCCATGTAGAAAAGTCCATCCACGGAATGAATGATTTCAGCGATCTGCTCGATGTTTTTCTCGAATAATCCCAGAGTATTGGGATTGGTCAGCATGAAGCCGGCAGTGGTTTCATCCACATGAGCTTTCAAATCTTCGATATCGACCATGCCGTCGGCACTGGATTTGATCTCGACGATTTCATAACCGGCGAGTGTGGCGCTGGCAGGATTGGTACCGTGAGCCGAATCCGGCAAGATGATCTTGGTTTTATGTGTATTACCTTTGGCTTCGTGATAAGCTCTGATGACCTTCAGTCCGGTAAATTCGCCATGAGCGCCGGCAACCGGCTGCAAAGTAACTTTATCGAAACCGGAAATCTCAGCCAAAGATTCCTGCAGATCGTACAGAATTTCCAAAGCGCCCTGAACCGTGTCTTCGTCCTGGAGAGGATGAATGTTATTGAATCCCGGATTGCGCACCAGGCTTTCATTGATTTTCGGATTGTATTTCATCGTGCAGGAACCAAGCGGATAAAATCCTTTTTCGATACAATGATTCTTCTGAGCCAGCTCCGTGAAATGACGCATCACATCCAGTTCGCTTACTTCCGGCAATTTGACTTCGCCGGCACGGCGGAATTTGGCGGGAATACAATTTTCCGGTTTTACATTCACATCATTGGCAGGAAGAGTGTAACCTTTTCTGCCGGGGCTGGTACGTTCAAATATAGTTTTAGACATGAGCCACCTCCTGCAAAGCTTGCACCAGTTCATCCAAATCGCACTTTCTCTTCTTTTCCGTTACGGCGATCAGAAGCATATTTTCATAACCGAATTTTTGCAGATCGATGCCGGGGAAGATTTTATTAGCTTTAAGTTGGGAAACAATTTCGTCGGCAGGAAGAGGAGTCTCGATCACAAATTCCTTGAAGAAGGGCGCATCGAAAGCTAAATCGAAGCCTTTCAAAGCAGAGATTTTTTCTGCCAGATAATGGGCTTTGGTTGTACTTTGCACAGCCACTTCCTTCAAACCTTCTTTACCCATCAGGGTCATATAAACCGTAGCAGCCAGATTGCAAAGCGATTCATTGGAACAAATATTGGAAGTAGCTTTGGCACGGCGGATATGCTGCTCACGAGCCTGCAACGTAAGGCAATAACTACGTTTTCCATCGGCATCAAGCGTGGCACCCACGATTCTGCCCGGCATACTGCGGCTCAGTTCAAGATTGGTGGCGAGAAAACCGAAAAGCGGTCCGCCATAATTCTGAGCATTACCCAAAGCTTGTCCTTCTCCTACCACGATGTCGGCTTTGTATTCGGAAGGCGCATTCAGCACAGCCAGAGAAATCGGATCGACCGAAACGACGAAAAGTGCTTTCTTAGCAGCATGAGTAATTTCTTCCACAGCAAAAGCATCTTCGATATTTCCCAGGAAATTCGGAGTTTGCAAAAGCACGCAGCCGGTATTGTCATCCACTTTTTCCTTGAGAATAGTCAAATCTACCAAACCGTTTTTAGCAGGAACATAAACTAATTCGATACCAACACCTTCCGTATAAGTTTTGATTACTTCCTTGTACCAGGGATGAATGGTTCCGGCAATCACAGCTTTGAAAAGTTTGGTTTTACGCACTGCCATTAAAATAGCTTCGGCAGCGGCGGAAGCGCCATCGTACATGCCGGCGTTGGAAATTTCCATACCGGTCAGGTCGCAGATCATGGTTTGATATTCGTAAATGTATTGCAAAGTACCTTGGCTTACCTCAGCCTGATAAGGTGTGTAAGCGCTGTGAAATTCCGGTTTTAAGAGCACATGATCGACCGCAGCGGGAATGAAATGATCATACACGCCGCCACCCAAAAACGAATTCGCCTGAGAAGTGGAAATATTTTTGGCAGCTAATTCGGCGAGCTTGCGGGTAATTTCCAATTCGGAATATGATTGTTCCAGACAGCATTCTTTGTCCAAAAGGAACTTGCGGGGAATGTTGGGCAACAAATCGACGAATTTTTCCACGCCGATAGCAGCCAGCATTTCCTTTCGTTCCCGATCTGTATTGGAAATAAAAGGCATATTTAACTCCTTTATAAATTTATTTTTTAAAGTCTTTTGCATATCACATAACTCACTGCAATAAAATGAGTTATATTGTATA
>DAISYT010000328.1:0-2887 GCA_036825175.1 Candidatus Cloacimonadota bacterium | reverse complement strand
GTATGTTCACCATTACCAAAGCTTATCTCGATTTATGGGAAAGGCTTTCGGACGTACGTCGTGGTATACGTTTTCAGGGAACTCTGGAATTTAAACCCATCCATCAATTGCGTTTCCAATTGCGTCATAAAGTCCAGATCAAACGGGATGATGAAATCGAGGATCGCGGAAAATCCCAATCGAATGAAACTCAATTTACTGTTGTAACATATCTTTCCAATTACGATCAAATAGCTTTTGGTATTTGTTATGGTAAAGTTCTTCAGCCACCTTATCTTTCCATTCTTTCTGATCCTGCTTTTGCCAGCGCTCCCAGTCTGGCGGAAGCTATTACCACCACCGATGGAGAAATGCTTAGTTTTGATTACACTCATAATTTCAATGAGAATTTGAAAGTAAAAGGATCAGTAGCAATTTGGGAAGCTTACGGTGCTTCTTTCTGGGATTTCGAGGATGTAGAACTCGATTTTGATCAAAGTGATCGCGGCTTTAAATATTGGCTAAGCGTACAAAGCAGAATTTCCAATAATATTTTCTTAACTCTAAAATTCAAATACAAACAGTTCATGACTCGCCAGTTGGAATTTCGTGATTACAATGAAATTCCGGATGAAGGCGAATGGTATTTCGACCGTGTGGAAAACAAAGAAACAACGATCAGAATGCAGTTAGACTGCAAGTTCTAAATATTTATAATTTAGCGGAGGATAAATGAAAAAAACAGGTTTGGTATTATTAATATTACTTTTAGCCGGAGTGATATATTCATATTCCATTTTGGAAGGACAAAGCGGTAATGAGATCGGCATTTACGACGGACGTTCCGCTGCCATGGGAAATACGGGTGTTACAAACGGACAACGTCTTTTCGACTCGTTTCTCAATCCAGCCAATTTGGCCAATCTTACAGCCAAAACAGGATTTCAAGGTAACTTCGATCTGTTCCAGGTGGATGAAAAGCGTTCTCTGCCCATGTACAATTCTTTCGATGCCTACAGCGGAGAAGCCACTTATGCCGATAACCTGAACTATTTTGGCTACGGTTCTCTGGGAATTTATCATAATTTGCAGCTTTCTCAATTTTTGCTTGCCGGTGGTTTATTCTATCATCCCGCCGTCAGTTTCGATGCCGATTATTTTGAGGAAGTAAGGAATAATCAGAATTCCGACGATGATGGTTATCCGCCGATCATTGCCAAGAATTACATCGAAAGTGAAGGTATGATCTCATCGTTCGATGCTAAAATTGCTTTCAAATACAAAGATTTTATTTCCGCCGGGTTATCGGTTTCCAGACTTCAGGGCGATTCCAAATGGGAGAAGAAAATCGTTTGGCAGGAAAATGCTTATGAAATGGTTCTGGCTGATACTTTATACGATTTCCATAAAAAAATTAACCGCGATTACGAAGCCATGCAGATCGATTTGGGCGCTAATTTTAAAGTGAACGACCGCCTTCAAATCGGAGTAAGTTTCCAGCCCAAAACCGATTTCGATGTTAGTAGTATCGAACAGGAAGAATACAATTATTATGCAGAATTAGATTCGACCGAAGTCCTGGCATGGGATGATTCCACCGATTATGCGGAATATCTTCTGCCTTCCAGGCTGCGTGGCGGATTGTGCTATCAACCGCAAAATATTATGAGAACTTATTTCAACGTGGAGATCGAGCGGGTCGGCTGGTCGGATGTGAATAAACTTTACGATGATGAATTCAATTATTACCTGGGAATCGAGCACGTTCTTCCCACCAACATCCCGATTCGTTTGGGATTCAGTTTCGTAACCTCTTATGGAATGCATGAATATGACGGCGTTATTTATGCCGATAAGATCACCATTCCTACTTTTACGGTGGGATCGGGATTCCGTTTCCTCGACCGTTTCAAGATGGATATCGGCTTACAATATTCCAACCGGGAATATGAAGCTCTCGATCTTTTCCAGGATACATATTACGATCATGAAGACCTTTGGGCGAATTATCAGTACATAAATTTGCAGGATCGTGGCTGGGATAATCCCGACACGGTAAAAGAAGCAATTTTGGGGCTGAAAGCTTCCGTTAGTTTTGATTGGTAGGAATTTATGAAGTCGAAAATATTAATTGTAGTTTTTCTGTTGGGAATCTCATTCCTGGGAGCAGAAGATTTACTTTTGGACATCCTGTTCACGAATGATATTCATGGCGGAATCGATCGTTACGAAGCCACTTTCATGAACCCGGAATTTCCACCCTGGCTGGGCGGTGGCGGTGTGGCAGCCTCATATATCGAAAATATCAGGAAAGAAAGCAATGCTACCCGTGATAACCTGTTGATCGATGCCGGCGATTTTTTTCAGGGACATCCCATCGGCACGATGAGCTACGGAAAATCCGTTATGGAATATTTCAATTTGATCGGTTACGATCTGATGGTGATCGGAAATCACGAATACGATATCGGAGAAGACTTACTGAAAGAATCTTTGAAGATGGCAGAATTTCCCATTCTTTCCTGCAATATTGTGAAGAAGGGAACCACCGAACTCGTCGATTACGTACAACCTTACCTCATCCTGCATAAGTTGGGACTCAAGATCGGAATTGTCGGTGTAACGACGATCGATACCGAGCAAATGAGTTTTCCCGACAACATCAAAAATGTCGATTTTCTTTCCGCTAAAGATTGTCTGGAAAAATATATTAAAATTCTTCGGGAAACAGAAAAAGTAGATTTGCTCATCGTGGTGGGGCACATGGGGTTGCCTTACGAACCGGAGCCGGCATACCAATACCGATATGAAAGTAATCAACCGCAGGAAGAACGTCGCTGGGGATACGATGCGCAGGAAATCGCTCACGAAGTGGAAGGCATCGATGTGTTTTTCGGCGGTCACATGC
>DAISYT010000327.1:0-2889 GCA_036825175.1 Candidatus Cloacimonadota bacterium | reverse complement strand
TGCAGCTTTCTAACCTTTTCTGCCAGTTCCGGACCAGACATTTTGGGCATACGAATATCGGTCAGCAGCAGATGAATGGTTTTAGGAACAGAGGCAGCCAGTTCCAAACCTGCTTCACCGTCAGCAGCTTCCAGCACATCATAACCGAATTCATCCAGAATGGAAGAAACAAATTCGCGGATAACAGTTTCATCTTCTACCAATAGAATTGTTTCCGAGCCATGCGGTAATTCTTCACAGGATTGCTTTTCCTGTTTAGCTTTTGATTTCACCGGTTCGGCGTGGATAGCCGGCAGGTAAATGGTAAACTTTGTGCCCTTTCCCAAAGTAGATTCCACTTCGATGTGACCATCGTTTTGCTTGATGATACCGAAGACGGTTGCCAAACCCAGACCGGTACCTTTTCCCAATTCTTTGGTGGTGAAAAACGGTTCAAAGATCCGATCCAGATTTTCGGATGGAATGCCGATACCGTTGTCTTCCACGGTGATCAATTCGTACAATCCCGCTTTTCCCAGATGATGCAGAAGCGAATCGCTTTCGTCGATGATTCGCTGAGATGTGCCGATCGTGATTTTTCCGCCTTTCGGGAGTGCATCACGGGCGTTCACCAGCAGATTTACCAGCACCTGCTCTATCTGCCCTGTATCAGCCAGCACCAGGCAATCGTGCTTTGTCAGTTCCATCGCCATGGAAATCTCTTCTCCGATCAATCGCAGCATCATCTGATTTAGTTCCGAGATGATTTGATTCAGATCGATCACTTTCTTTTCCACGATTTGTTTACGGGAAAAACCCAGTAACTGCTGCGTAAGTCTGGCAGCTTTCATACCGCATTCCTTGATCACCTGAATATCTTGTTGCGCATCGGGTAAATTCTCGATTTTTTTCAAAGCCAGATCGGCGTAGCCGTTGATCGCTGTCAGCAGATTATTGAAATCATGTGCAATCCCGCCAGCCAAGCGACCGACGACTTCCATTTTCTGAGACTGGTAGAGTTGTTCCCGGATTTTTTCCTGCTCCATCTCGGCTATTTTGCGCGAAGTCGCATCTTTCCCCACAGCCTGATATTCTATGAATTCTGCTTGTTCGTTGTAGATAGCACGAAAAGTCCACTCGGTATAGATTTTTTTATTCGAGGGATTTTTATACCAGAATTCGTAGGTAGTGGTGGGTTGAGAAGGGTTGAGTTTCTTCAGCAGTTGTGAAAGATTTTCCCTTTCGGATGGCGGTAAATCATACAAACCATTCAATCCAGTTACATCTTCGCATTTCCTGCCGATCAAATTACAATAGGCATTGTTGGCAAAAGTCAGGATGAATTCCGCAGAAAAACGGCAGATGAATTCGGTTTGATCTTCCACGATCGCCCGATAACGGGAGCGGCTTTTTTTTAGATCGGTTTCTACTTTCTTCAGATCGGAATTGTCGATTATAACTCCGGTAATATAAGCAGTTTCATCCTGTGGATCGATCTTGATCATTCTGTCTTCGATCCAGATAAAATGCCCGTGCGCATGTTGTACGCGATACCACAAAGTCAGCATTTTATTTTCGTCTTCTTCCTGCCAGGAACGAATTTTACTTTCCACCACCGGTTTATCTTCGGGATGGATTAATCGGCAAAAATCGAGTTTATTTTTCAAAAAATCAGGAGCTGATAAATCCAACAATCGGTTTACATTTTCCGAGATAAAATGGTGATTCTCTCCGACTTCATACAAAATAATATTGGGCACATTCTGAAAAATTGTGGCAAGCCTGGATTGTGTTTTGTGGAATTCATGTTCGGCTTTATCATGAGCTGTGATATCGTGCACGATACTGATCCAGGCTAATTCTTTACCATATAGAATTTCGTTTGTGTAGATAATTACTTTCATCACTTCGCCGTTTTTTTTATGGTGATGAAATAGGGATGGATCGCTATAATTTTTCATGCTGATCGTTTTCTTCCAGGATTCAAATTCTTTGCTTTCCTGCAGATTGGAAAAAGACATTTGCAGGATTTCTGCTCTGTCATAACCATAAATTTGTGAAACGAAGTCATTGCAATCCAGGAAACTGAAATCCTGTTTGGTATAAATAAAGATCGGATCGGCGATACTATTAAATAAAGTACGATATTTTATTTCGTTGATACGGATTCTTTCTTCCAGATCGAAGCGATAGAAAGCCATCTCGATGGTGGCATGCAGTTCCCGCTCTTCAAAGGGTTTGATCAGGTAACCAAAAGGACCGGTAATTTTTGCTTCGGATATGATATTTTCGTTGGCATACGCGGTAAGATAAATGATTGGAATGTCTTTGGTCGCATGAATTTGAGCGGCTGCTTCGATTCCGGTAATGTCTCCCGCCAACATCACATCCATCAGGATCAGGTCGGGATCGAGTTCAATGAAATGCTCCAATATATCTTCGCCGCAACTAAAAACCCGGATAACATCATAACCGAAATTCTGCAACGTTCTTTTTATATCTTCGGCGATGATACTTTCATCTTCGACGATGACGATGCGCTTTTTATTCATAACTTCACCCGCCTTGTTACAAATTTACTACAAGCACAAAATCAGGATTAATTCAGAGTGGTCAAATCATTTCTTCCGCTGAGGTAAGAATTTTGTTATGAAATCATGACAAATCTGATTCTTTGCCAGCGAAACGGAAACAGCAGATGAGCATGGGAAGGGATTTTTCTGTCATAAAAAAGAAAAAGCCACCCGAAATCGGATGGCTTTATGATGGTTGGGCCGGGAGGATTCGAACCCCCGAATGCAAGGACCAAAACCTTGTGTCTTACCGCTTGACGACGCCCCAAAACGGTCTTTCATTCATGAAGGAAAGGCTTTTAGAGGCTTACAGAAGCAGGCGGCCGTGACAAACCAG
>DAISYT010000326.1:0-2890 GCA_036825175.1 Candidatus Cloacimonadota bacterium | reverse complement strand
ATTTCCCACTCCTGTTAAGCTTTCTCCGCCAGCCGATAAACCCATCGTCACGGTGATTCTGAACGGTGTGGAATGTGAACCGTATCTTACCGCAGATTATCGTCTGATGTTGGAAAGAGCGCAGTATGTCGTCAACGGTTTGAGAATTCTCATGAAAATTTTGAATGCCAAAAACGGTATCGTCGGCATCGAAGAAAACAAACCGGAAGCCATTAAAATTTTCAAAGACCTTTTGAAAAATGAAAAGAAAATGAGTGTCATCAGCCTGAAACTGAAATATCCGCAAGGTGCCGAAAAACAGTTGATTTTTGCAGCCACCGGACGTGCTGTTCCCAATAAGGGCGGATTGCCCATGGATGTAAAAGTGGTGGTGCAAAACGTGGGAACATCGGTTGCGATCTACGAAGCAGTGAGATACAATAAACCTTTGGTGGAAAGAATCATCACCGTTAGCGGCAAAATCGTTCGTCAACCCAAAAATCTGCAAGCCAGAATCGGAACGCTTTATTCCGATCTGCTGGAATTTTGTGGTGGTACCACCGAGCCGATCGGAAAAATTATTTCCGGTGGTCCGATGATGGGCTTTGCCATTCCGTTTCTGGAAACACCCATGACGAAAGGCAGTTCCGGTTTGGTGCTTTTAAATAAGCAGGAAGCAGCCAAAAGAGGCGAAAGCGTTTGTTTGCGTTGTGCCCGCTGCGTGGACATCTGTCCCATGAATCTCGTTCCCAGTCTGATCGCCAACAGCGTACGTTATAACGATTTTACCATGGCAGAAAAATACGGTGTGATGGATTGCATCAAATGCGGAAGCTGTGCTTATGTCTGCCCGTCTCACATCAAGCTGATCCAGTGGATCGACATTGGCAAACTAAAGATCAGCGAACAAAGAGCGAAAAATAAAAAATAGATAAATTGGAGGATTTATGAGCGATGTTTATGCTGTTTCAGCAGCACCGCATATCAAGCAAAAGATATCTGTTTCCTCTGTCATGTGGCAGGTAGTTCTGGCACTGATGCCGGCGCTGCTGGCAGGCATTTTCTTCTTTGGAATTCAGTCTCTGCTGCTTACGATGTATGCCGTCGTGGCTGCTGTCGTCACGGAAGCTCTGATTCAGAAATTACGTAAAATTCCTGTTACGGTGAGCGATGGCAGTGCTGCCGTCACGGGAATTCTGGTCGCCTTTAATATCAATTCCGCTTCTCCGTGGTGGTTACCGGTTATAGGATCGGTGTTTGCCATTGCGATTGGAAAACAGATTTTCGGCGGACTGGGATATAACATTTTTAATCCGGCTTTGTTGGGAAGAGCATTTTTGATGGCTTCCTGGCCCACTTTAATGACTGCCGGCTGGGAAAAAACAAAACCTTTGGCTGGAATTTTTGAAAGCTCGATCAACGGACTGAAAGACCTGCCATCCAACGTTCCTTCGATCATTACTTCGGCTACTCCGTTGGGTGTTGCCAAAGCTCTGCGTGATTCCACTCAGGTGGGAAAAGATATGGCGGATACCGTTATCAACAATCTTGCCAGTGCCGATACGATCCAGAATCTGTTCTGGGGAAACATCGGTGGCGTGATCGGTGAAGTCTCTGCCGCAGCTCTTTTGATCGGAGCAGCTTATCTGGCATACAAACACATCATCGAATGGAGAATTCCGGTCAGTTATATCGGAACGGTTTTTGTTCTCACTTACATTTTTGGCGGCATCGATGGTCTCTTCTCCGCTTCGATTTTATTGCCGTTCTTCCACATTTTCTCCGGTGGTCTTATTTTGGGAGCATTCTTCATGGCGACGGATCTGGTCACTTCACCCGTTACTAAAAAAGGAAGGATCATTTTTGGTATCGGTTGCGGAGTTTTGACGGTGGTGATCCGTTTGGTGGGAGGTTACCCGGAAGGCGTTTCCTATTCCATCCTGCTGATGAACATCGTCGTGCCGCTGATCGATAAGTATTCTCTGCCCAAAGCATTCGGGGAGGTGAAGAAATGAAATATTATTTAAAAATGGGATTGGTTCTTCTGATCATAACAGTGATCGCCAGCGGCATTCTGGCTTATGTGAACGGACTTACCAAACCGATCATTCAGGAAAATCAGCGCAAAACCAAAGAAGAAGCCCGCAAAGAAGTGTTGCCGACAGCAGCTACTTTCGAGGAGATCGGTAATTTCAACGGCGAAAGCATTTTTGCCGGAAAAGATGCCGATGGCAATCTGGTCGGTTATACCTTCCTGGCTTCCCTTTACGGTTATAGCAGCGATGTAAAATCGATGGTCGGCGTTTCCAACGATCTGATCGTAAATAAAATAAAAGTGATTTCCCAAACTGAAACTCCCGGCTTGGGAGCTAATTGTGTAAAACCTGAATTTCAGGCTCAGTTTTCCCAAAAAGGTCTTACCGGGATGAAGGTAAATAAAGACGGTGGTCCGATCGAAAGTATTACCGGCGCCACCATTACTTCCCGTGCCGTTACCAATTCCATCAGAAACGGCTTGATCAGGCTGGAGAAGATCAAAGCGGAAAATGAAAGCGAAACAACATCGCCGAACGAGGAGGTAACAGAATGATCAAGGAATTTACCAAAGGATTTGTAAAAGAAAATCCGGTTTTCGTCATGGCATTGGGTATGTGCCCCACTCTGGCTGTTTCCTCATCCGTGGCAAATGCCATTGGAATGGGATTGGCAGCCACTTTTGTGCTGGTTTGTTCCAATATTATCGTTTCGCTCATAAAAGGTTTTATCCCGGATAAAATCCACATTCCGGCTTACATCGTGGTTATCGCTTCTTTCGTAACCATCGTCGATATGGTGATGCAGGCGTATGTTCCGGCTTTACATAAAAGTTTGGGATTGTTCATCCCGTTGATCGTGGTGAACTGTATTATCC
>DAISYT010000325.1:0-2893 GCA_036825175.1 Candidatus Cloacimonadota bacterium | reverse complement strand
CGATCTTCTCGGTGGGAGATTCTTCCATTCTGGCAAAATAGCGTCCCATCATCACGTAATCCGCTCCCAAAGCCAGGGCGATCGTAATATCTTTCGTACCGGTTACTCCGCCGTCTGCTACGATCGGAATATACTTCCCGGTTTTTTGGAAATAATCGTTTCGTGCTTTCACCACATCGATCACAGTCGTTGCCAAGCCGCGCCCGGTGCCTTTCTGTTCCTGGGTAATGCAAATCGAGCCGCCGCCCATGCCCACTTTGATCGCACCGGCACCGGCTTCCACCAGATAGCGGAATCCGGACTGAGTAATCACATTGCCGCCGATCACCGGAATATGAGGATAATTACTGCGAATCCACTCGATCGCTTCCTTCTGATATTCAGTAAAACCATCCGACGAATCAAGAGCTATCACATCCACTTCTTCTGCCGCCAAAGCAGCCACCCGCTCTTGATAATCGTGAGTATTGACGGAAGCGACGGCTAAGAGACGTTTCTTTTCGTCGTGTACTTCCTGGGGATTATTCAGCTGATCGTTAATATCTTTGCGGAAAACCAGGTAAAGCAGCTTTCCATCTTCATCCAGAATGGGCAAAACAGATTTGTGACTTTCCAACAAAATCCGATTTGCTTCTTTCAACTCATTGATATTAACTCCGACTTCAATATGCTTTTTGGGAATCATCCTGTCCCTGACCTTGAAATCGTGATGCAAGGAAATTTCATAATCCCATTTGGAAATCAAACCCAGGAAAACGTCGTTATCGTCCACCACGGGAAAGGTGGAATGCCCGGAAGCACGCCGAATTTCATACATTTCCTGAATGGTCATTTCCGGTTTTACAGCTTTTGGTTTCACGAATCCGGCTTTGTGCTGTTTGATTTTTTTGATCATTTCCGCCTGAGAAGCGACCGATTGCGAGCAGTAAATGAAAGCAGCTCCTCCCAGTTTTGCCAGCTCGATTCCCATTCTGTCGCCGGAAACCGCTTGCATGGCAGCCGAAACCAAAGGAATATTCAGGTAAAACTTCTTCTCATTACCGGGCGAATAAACCAGCGGTGTACGCAAGGAAATTTCGGACGGTGCCTGCCTGTAGGTGGTAAGCCCCGGTAACAAACGATACTCCATCAACGTTCGTGAAGGTTCGTCTATAATCTTTTTTGCCATTAAAACTCCTGATCTTTTACGATGGATTTTCACGGGAAAATCACCTTTTCCGCCAAAGGTAACTCTTTCCAAATCCATCTATTAAAACACTTTTTGTCACTTTTGTTCTATTTCTTGATCTGCACTTGTTCGATCAAGTATTTCTTTTCACAATATATACATCTAACTTGCGGAGGTGTGTCATTTGTCAATTTGAATTTGCTTTTGATCGTTTCTTTGTTGGTAATACATTTGGGATTGGGACAATCAACGATATCTTCGATATATTCCGGAATATGCAATTTCGTCTTTTTCACGACCTCAAAATTTTTGATGATAATAAGTGTCGCTTCCGGTGCAATCAGGGCAATGCTGTTCACTTCAAATTGGGAAAGCTCTTTGTTTTCTATTTTGATGATCGCTTTTTTACCGAGTTTATTACTATTCAGATTCATCCCCAGCATCACTGTTTCGGTTCCATCCAAATGCAAGATATCCAAGACTTTCCGCACTTTTCCAGCCGTGATATGATCGATCACCGTGCCGTTGTTGATGGCATTTACTTTGATTTGTTTTATCTGATCCATTCTACACCTCTTTTAAAAGTATGGAAATTATCGACTGGCGCGTATAAACGCCATTCTTTGCCTGCTGAAAATAGTAAGCATATTCGGTATTGTCCACATCGGTATGAATTTCATCGACCCGCGGCAGAGGATGCAGAACTTTCAGATTCTTTTTCACATTTTTCAACATGCTGCGACGCAAAATATACGAGCCTTTCACCTTCTCGTAATCTTCCGGATCGGCAAAACGTTCCCGCTGAATTCTGGTTACATACAAAATATCCAGATCGTCGATGTTGCCGTCCATTTCGTCAAATTCACTAAATTCGGTGTTGTTGTTCTTCAGATCGTCTTTCACATACTGCGGCATTTGCAGGAAAGAAGGTGAGAAAAATTTGAACTTCACGCCGAACTTGGACATGGCTTGCGACAGGGAATGCACCGTGCGTCCAAAACGCAAATCTCCAGCCAGACCAATGGTGAGATTGTCCAATGAACCCTGGGTTTTAATGATCGAATACATATCCAGCAAAGCCTGCGTGGGATGCTGGTTAGCGCCGTCACCGGCATTTACCACCGGAATGTTTACCACTTCGGAAGCAAAACGGGCAGCACCTTCGATGGGACTGCGCATGATAATGATATCGGCATACTGGGAAATCGTGAGCAAGGTGTCGGCAAAAGATTCGCCTTTTTGGGCAGAAGTGTTCTGCGTTCCGCTCATAATGAGTGTCTTCCCGTGCATACGTTTCATAGCTGTATCGAAGGAAAACATCGTTCTGGTGGAAGGCTCGAAGAAGAGCAATGCTGCCAGTTTTTCCTTCAAATCAGGCACGATCTGGCGTTGCTCGATTTTGGCGGCAACATCCATGATGTGCATGATGTCTTCTTTTGTTAAATCTCGCATCGAGATTAGATTATCCATAAATTCTCCTTTTATTTTATCAATCCTTGAAAAGGTTTTCAAGACTTCTCTTCCCGCTAAACCTTTTCAATGGTTTTTCACTTTTCACATTCACATCCTTGAAAAGGACTGATTTGCGAGATGTCCTCTGTTGGAAGCCTTTTCAAGGCTTCTCTTCCTGCTAAACCTTTTCAATGGTTTTTCACTTTTCACATTCACAACCTTGAAAAGGACTGATTTGCGAGATGTCCTCTGTTGGAAGCCTTTTCAAGGCTT
>DAISYT010000324.1:0-2917 GCA_036825175.1 Candidatus Cloacimonadota bacterium | reverse complement strand
TGCGTTCTTTGCGGTATAAATTCTTGGAACCCTCAGTCCGGCAGTTGCCGGACAGGGAAAACATTAAAATTTTAATACACCTCCACCTTCAATAATCTTCCATCCAGATTACCATTCACCAACGGTATTTTGCGGGAAGGCTTTAAGCCGAGAGAAGGAATCAACTGCAAATTTCCACAATAAATCCAGGCAACCGATCCTTTGCATTTTTGCTTCAAAAAATCGCCCAAATCTTTGTATAAACCTTCCAATTTCTGCACTTCTCCCATACGAATACCATACGGGGGATTGCAGACTATCACACCATTTTCCAAACCCGGATGCTCCCGGAAATCCCGTCTTTGGACTCTGATCAGATTTCCATTCGGCATGTAATTTAAATTCGATCGTGAAGCATTCACCGCTTTCTGATCACAATCGCAGCCACTGATCAATCCTTCGGACAAAATGCGTCTGACTTTTTGCGCATCGGATTGAATTTTCTGCCAAACTTCAGCATCAAAATCCGGTAAATGCTCGAACCCGAAACGTTTCCTCATAAAGGCAGCTGGAATCCTGCAATAATGCAGCATCGCTTCTGCCAGTAAAGTACCGCTGCCACACATGGGATCGAGAAGCGGAGTTTGTCCGTTCCAACCGGAAAGACGAATAATAGCCGCCGCAAGCGTTTCCTGCATGGGTGCTGAAACAGTTTGAATGCGATATCCTCTTTTATGCAGACTTCCACCCGAAGTATCCAAGCCAATCTGAGCACGATTACGATCGATATGAAGTGTAAGCCAAATATCCGGTTCATGGGTATTTACGTCGGGTCTCCTGCCCACTTTTTCTGTAAAATAATCGGCAATCGCATCTTTTAAACGCAGAGCGGCATATTGGGAATGAGTAATTTTACTGTTCGATACATTAGCAGAAATGGCAAAAGTTTTTTCCGGATCGAGCAGTTTTTCCCAAGGCATATTTTTGGCAGTGTTATAAAGATAGTCCGAGCTATGGCAATTGAAGGAAAGCAAAGGAGCAATAATTTTTGTGATGAGCCGCGCCCAGAGATTTATACGGTAAAGATGCTCCAGATCTGTTTTAAACCAGGCTCCGCGGAAAGCAGTTGTTATTTCTTTTGCTCCGAATTCCTTTAATTCGGCTGCCCCGAATTCTTCCATTTTGCCGGCTATTATGGCAAAAAATTGCCCTGTTTTTTGATATTCAAACATAAATTTCCTTTTTATTCATTTTTATCTGAGTTCATAAATATAGATTTTTCCATACATTTTGCAAAGCCATCCTCCTGGTTGGCAGGCACAGTCTGATACATTGCCTGCATTTCCTGAGGAGCATTTGCCACCACACAGCTTTGTGCCGTATATTCCAATAAATCCAAATCATTAAAATCGTTACCGATACCCAATGTGTTTTGACGTTCGATTCCCAGCCTGGCGCAAAGCCATTGGGCAGAATGCCCTTTGGAAACGTTGTTAGGAAATACTTCCAGCCAGATCGAGCGATGATCGAGCGGCGAAGTCGCCCGAATCACTTTGAGAAAATCGATTCTGCGCTTTACCTGCTCAAAGACAACGTTTCCGCGTGGTGGCAAGACAGCGACAAACTGACTGGCATTGTCCGGCAATTTCTGCAATTCTGCGGCAAAATCTTTGTATAAATCGATTCTGCGTTCAAAATCTTCATTGTGCGGATTGAACCTGGAATAACAGAATAAATGATTTTCCGGGATCGGATGATGCAGCATGAAATCGATACGATGCGCCGTGAAAAGATGTGAGACACGTTCTATTTCCAATCGTTCCAAATGATTTTCATAAATTATGTTTCCGCCTTTCCACTCGATAATTCCGCAGCCCGAGGAAAACATCAGGTAATCGATCGGCAGATTTTTTGGCAGTACCCGATGAGCTGAAAAAATATTTCTTCCCGTGGCTATCACGACAATAATCTTCCGATCTTGCAGTTCCTGCAAAGTCTGCAAAGTGGGCTCGGAAAAAGTTCCGTCATCCCGCAATAGTGTCCGATCCAGATCGGTAAATACTATTTTCACTTTTTCATTTTTCATATTAGACTTCTGATTCGCTTGACAGATATTTCAGTCAAGGAATTTGCTTTGATTCGAGTCGAAAGGAACAAAGTGACATCGACTCGAAATTGTGATAAATTGTTGCTTTGATTCGTCGCAGGCTTACGAGTCGAAGTACGTAGGAGATTTTAATGTATCAAATCCGTAATATAATTATCCCGCTCCAGAAGCAACTCGATTTATTCAAGCTGCTTTCTTACAAATTACACATACCGGTTTCAGATATAGAAAACATAGAGATTCTCCGCTGTTCGCTGGATGCCCGTCAAAAAAATCATCTCAAATACAATCTTACTTTGAAGGCTGAGATTTCGCAGAAAATCGCTTTGAATAACGACGTGCAAATCTACGAAGAACCGCAGCCATACCTGAATGTAAGCGAAAAATTATCCGATCTTCATCCCTATATTATCGGCTCCGGTCCCGCCGGACTTTTCGCCGCGTTGGCGTTAGTAGAGAAAGGTCTTCAACCTTATATTTTTGAACGTGGAGACAATCTGAAAAATCGTTCGGAAAAGGTGAAAATTCTACGACAAAAAGGAATCTTGGATGAAGAAAGTAATGTGCAATTCGGCGAAGGCGGAGCCGGTACATTTTCCGATGGTAAACTCACCTCACGTAAAAGCGATTATTACACGAATCGGGTCACTGATTATTTGATTCGATTCGGAGCAAATGCAGAAATCAAATACGAAGCTCTTCCCCATCTGGGAACGGATGGACTGCGCAATATCGTAACGAACCTGCGAGCCTATCTGGAAGAAAAGGGGTGCCGTTTTTTCTGGAATCATAAACTGGAAAATTTCGAGTTTTCCGATGGAAAAATAAAAT
>DAISYT010000323.1:0-2935 GCA_036825175.1 Candidatus Cloacimonadota bacterium | reverse complement strand
GGCGTTACCGGCGTGAGTGCACCGGGCATATTACCTTATGTGAATCAGCAAAAGCAGCTGACCGGATTACTGGCAGGATTGAAAGGTGCTGCCGAATATGAATTCTTACTCAAATCACCGGGAACCGCAACTGCCGGAATGGATGCTCAATCATTGGCGCATCTTTTGATCATCATTTTCATTGTGATCGGAAATATCAATTACTGGCGGGCTAAAAAAGAAGCAGCGAAAGGAGGAGAATAATCATGGTACATTTTTTTAGCGTTTTAGGCGTGTGGCTGGGAGCACTTTTCACTTTCGCCATTTTTAGTTTCCTCTACAAGGATAATCCGTTTTATAAAATTGCCGAACAGGTTTTCGTGGGACTTTCCGCCGGATATTGGTTTGTTTACACCATCTTTTTCATTCTCAAACCGAATCTCTATGTTCCGCTGGCCACCGATTTCAGCATGAACTGGTTTAAATTGATTCCGGCTGCTCTCGGCATAATGATGCTTTTACGCTTGATTCCTTCCATCGAATGGATCAGCCGTTTTCCGGTAGCGCTGATCATCGGAACCACTTCGGGAATCGTTTTTCTGCGCTATCTGAAATCCGATGTGATCAACCAAATGACCGCCACGATGATCAATCCGTTCATCGGAGGGAACTGGTTAGTTGTGCTGGGGCAGCTGATGCTGATTGTAGGAACGATAACCGGAGTATTGTATTTTTATTTCAGCAAAAAACACGAAGGAGCTTTCGGTGTGACCGCCCGGGTCGGTATTTATTTTTTGATGGTAAGTTTTGGTGCGGCCTTCGGTTACACAGCAATGGCACGTATTTCTCTGCTGATCGGCAGATTGCAGTTTCTGCTGGGCGACTGGCTGGGAATAATCGGACATTAAATCTGGAGGAAAATGATTATAATGAAACATAAAGTCATTTTCGGTAACAGCATGAGTATGCAGGAGATAGAAGATGATTCCATTCATTTTATCGTTACATCGCCACCATATTTTAATGCTCCATTTGATTACGACGGATTGTTTGAAAATTATCAACAATACCTGGGTGTTCTCACAAACGTAGCCAAAGAATCCTACCGCGTTCTGCAGGAAGGAAGAATATTTGCTCTTAATATCGATGATATGCTTGTGAACGGCATAAAATATCCCATTACAGCCGATGCAATTAAACTATTCCAAAAAATTGGTTTCAGGTATCGTGATAAAATAATTTGGAAAAAACCAGATGGTTATCTTCGCATTAGTCGTAGAAGCGGAGTAATTTTACAGCACCCTTACCCAATGTATTTTTATCCGGATAATTTGTTGGAAAGTATTATAATTTTCCAGAAAGGACATTTTAATTACAAATCTATCGTCCAGGAGTGTCGGGAGAATTCCAAACTCGATATCAAAGAATTCCAACAAAAAGGAATGTATAAAACGCTTTGGGAGATGACAAACGTTCTTCCCGGTTCCAAATTAGAAAAAAATATCGCTGCTTTCCCGGATGAATTACCAAACAGATTGATAAAACTATTTTCTTATGTTGGTGAAACAGTCTTGGATCCTTTTTTAGGAAGCGGGACCACCACGAAAGTAGCAAATCAATTATCACGTAATTCTGTTGGATACGAAATCATCAGAGATTTAGAGAGTATCATTCGGAAAAAGACAGGATTTACCAGGGATGATTCTTCTTTCGAGGTGATATATCGCCAAACAGGAAGATTTAAATGTCGAGATCTGAATTTTATAAAAGCCAGGAAGGAAGGTAGATAACATGAATATTGATGCAGAAATTACAGGAATTAAATACAAGATTCTCAATTCTGTTGATCCCAAAGAAATAGCATTCGAGGATTTTAATATAAATTTCATTCCTGGAATAGCATTCATAAAAGACATTAAATATAGCTTTTGCATAACTAAATGGGTATCTCCCAAACGAACTCGTTCTTATCCTTTTGAAAGAATATATAATTCACTTTCCTATCCAAAAAAAATAACTGTTATTCCTGTAGTTAAAGATGAAGGGGCAGAAGGTGACAGAGATTTTATTCAATGGGACACAATATCTTTGATGAGTTTGATGGATGTATTTGTAATCCCGGCATATTATGAAAAAGCTGAAAAACATCCAACTATGGAAAATAAAATCACAAATCAGAAATTCAGTAATTCTTATGTTAAGCAAAAGATTAAAGAAATTGCTAATTATTACAGCTCGCCGTTACATTGGAATTTGCAGGAAATAAAAGAATCATTCCCAGGTCTTATCGACAAAGTTAAGGAATCTTATATAACAATATCAGAAGAATTAGACGTTCAATTCCATAACGAAAGCGGTATAGAAAAGTTCAAAAAACAACTTCTTGCCGGTGCTGAAAATTTCATGAATTCGTCACGTCAAAAAGCCCAGGAAGCACAAAATAGAGAAATTCATACGATTCAACCCAAAGAATTTTTATCTTCCAAAACAAAAGCAAAAATTACGATAAAGAACTATCTGGGTGGTCATTATTTTCTTACTGTGGATGAGATGGAATTGCGGAAAGATGATGTGTCTCTGATAGAATGTAAACACACAAAAAATTCTTTAATTCCGAGTGTCGGTGACATCAAAGACGGATTATTGAAAATGGTTCTCTATTGTAATCTGAAAAACGTAATTGTGGATTCAAAAAGTTACATCTCAAAACCGGTTTTGAGGTTAACCTCGTCTTTGCTATCCGGTAATTGTTCTTCATTTTGTTCCGAAACAGAATTGGATGAATTTTGCAAAATAAACAAGTTGAATTACAAACAAAAGCAGCTAGTGAAAAATTTGTTTATGGAAGCGAATGAAAATGGCTTCGATGTTGAAATAACAAAGGTTTCATTATGATTAAAAGCCCCCTTAGATATCCGGGAGGAAAAAGCAGAGCAGTGAAAACCATTGCTCAACT
>DAISYT010000322.1:0-2949 GCA_036825175.1 Candidatus Cloacimonadota bacterium | reverse complement strand
TTAACCGCAAAGGACGCTAAGAACGCAAAAATAGAAATCTACAATTTGAAAGGTCAGAAAGTAAAAACTCTCCCCGTCTCACCATCACAAAGTCACACAGTCTCTGTTACCTGGAATGGAGATGACCAAACAGGCAATCCAGTCTCATCGGGAATCTATTTTTATAAATTGAATATGGAGAATTCACCGATAAAGAAAATGATGTTGTTGAAATGAAAAAGATGTTTAGCTTTTGAGAGGTAGTTATGAAACAAAACATGATTTATTTAGTTCTTTTATCCTTTTTCCTTTCACCATTTTCCTTTCTTTTCTCAGATTACACAATAACACGAGGACCAGATATTGGTGAAATTTATTACATAGGTCCCACTGTAACCGGAGAAGGTATTTATCGTTCTACTGATTTTGGTGAAACCGCCACATGCGTGGATAGTACAAGTAATTTCCAATTTATAACTGCAGATTTAACATCTGGTGTTGTTTATGCAACAGACTTACCAAATAACTTATATATATCGCATAATTATGGGCAAGAGGGAAGTTGGATATACAGAAATTCTTATATGTACTCAATGCATAGAGGTAGAAGTGAAGGAAATGTTTACAACAGGATTTCAAAACACAGTGAGGATTATGGAGTTACGTTCATCGAACACTCATATAATGGATATTTGGGTACATTCAATTCATCAGAGATCGATAATGAGGACGGTGTTGGCTATGCATTAGTTTACGATTGGGATATAGCTGATTCATTATTTCTTTTAATCAGCTATGATAATTTTGAAAACCTTGAAATACAAAATTCATTAGATTTATTATGTGGATCACCAGGCCACAATCAAATAACTAGGGGATATTATAGTGGTGAATTGTATATGGACAGAGTAGATTCTCAAGAAGGAATATTTATCTCTGAGCTATGGTATAGTGATGATTATGGTGAAAATTGGAGCTTTCGGAATTATCTTCTTGGTTCTGCTATTGTTGGGGGGCATCAGCCTGGTGAATTGTATGTACTGAGGGGTTATATTGATGAAATGGGTACCATTAAGCATAAATTTATTCATCATAGTCTGGATTATGGAGAAACATTTACATCTTACCATACTTTTAACTATGGTTCTGATCCTAACTATACATACTTTGAAGCATTACCTACGGAGGGAACTGCACCGTTAACGGTTCAATTCATTGATCTTTCCAGTGGAGAATATTTGTCTGAATGGGAATGGAATTTTAATAATGATGGAATAATCGATTCTTATGAACAAAATCCCGAATATACTTACCAGGACACAGGATTTTATTCTGTTAAATTAAGAACATATCATGATCCAGATTATCATGGATATATAAAACGTAATTATATCCATGTAACAAATGGAAGTGAAATTTGCAATGAAAAATTACCGGTTGCAGATTACAAATTAAGTAATTATCCAAATCCCTTCAATCCCAGCACAACTATTTCTTTTGATTTAACCGCAAATGACGCTAAGAACGCAAAAATAGAAATCTACAATTTGAAAGGTCAGAAAGTGAAAACTCTCCCCGTCTCACCATCACAAAGTCACACAGTCTCTGTCGTTTGGAACGGCACGGATGATAATGGCAAGGATGTTTCCAGCGGAGTATATTTTTATAAGCTGAAAGCCGGAAATTGCGAGAAATCGAAAAAGATGTTGTTGTTGCGTTAATAATAAAAAAAGCCTGCCGGATTTTCATCCGCAGGCTTTCCATAAATATTTTGTTTGCTGCTAATTAAAATGTAGTTCCAAACTGGAAGTGTGGTTCCCAAGTTCCGTTTTCAAAGTTATGAGCATAATCGAAACCGATCAAACCAAAAGGACTTTGAATACGAACACCCACGCCGGCACCGGTTTTCATTTTCCAAAGATCGAATTCTTCCAACGAATCGAAGCTGTCTCCCGAATCGAGAAAAAGCAATCCCACGATCTGATCTCCGGCAATAGGAGCACCGTATTCCGTAGAGAAGATCATTTCACGATGACCACCTTCATCGGGACCTACAGAACTGTCGGAATAACCTCTGATGCCATCGGCACCGGTTCCACCCAAATAGAATCTTTCATCGGGAGGAGTATCCTTTCCGTCATAACCCGTGATGTATCCGAATCTCCATTTTGTGCGTAAAGCCAGCTTCCAGACAGTGTTTGTGTACCAACTTACCTGCATGATCTGTTTGAAATAATTGAAATCACCCTGCAAAGGACCGCCGGCAAATTCCGAATAAACAGTGAAATTGGAACCGGAAGTGGGGAAGAAGACATTATCCCTGCTATCGCGGGAAAGAGTAACGGAAACTGCGCTGGTATTTTGCCAGCCGGCAGCATCGAGATCGATCAAAGTTTGGGAAGCGTTATCTTCTTCACCATCCAAGATTCTATATTTTTTGGAATAGAAAGAATATCCTGCCACGATTTTAGCATAATTCAAAAAATAAAGAGGACGCCCCGCTTTTATGGCGCCGCCGGATGTTCGTACTTCGTAAGTGTCCCATTCTTTTGTGGTTAGATAAACATCGAATCCAGCCAGAGTGCTCGAATCACGGAAATAGGGATTGGTGAAACTGAGGCTGAAATTTTGAGTGCTTTCACCGAACTCCCATTGTACGCTGGCTTGCCAGGAATTACCAAGAAGATTGTTATGAGAAACGGCGAGTTGTCCCACCAGACCGTCCGAACTGTTCAAAGCTACTCCGCCGTTAGCCGTGCCGGAAACTTTATCATTGAGGTGAATGGTCAGATCGACATCGCCATTTTGATTGATGATGGTCGGATTATCCAAATAAAGATCAGGCTCAAAGAATCCCATGTTGTAAATGTTTTGTTGGGAACGCATTACTTTGGATTGCTGGAAATAATCTCCCGGGGCAATCACGAGTTGTCGGCGGATGATTTTCTCTTTGGTTTTGCGATTACCGTC
>DAISYT010000321.1:0-2993 GCA_036825175.1 Candidatus Cloacimonadota bacterium | reverse complement strand
GCTGGGTTACCTGATCGGAAATTATTATGGTGGCAGAGACGGCGGTTTCACGGGATTGATCTTTGCTCTGCTGATCTGGGGTATCATGTCGATCGTCAGCTATTTTGGCGGAGATTCCATCATTCTATCCATGAGCCAAGCCAAGCTGGTTACACACGACGTGCATCCGCAACTTTTTAACGTGGTGGAAGAAATGAAAATTGCGGCAGGATTGCCTAAAATGCCCAAAATTTACATTATTCCCGACCCGGCACCGAATGCCTTCGCAGTGGGACGCAGCCCGGAAAACGCGGCGATTGCTGTGACAGCCGGCTTGCTGGCTACTTTAAATCGTGATGAATTGCAGGGAGTAATCGCCCACGAAACATCGCATATTCTCAATCGTGATGTTTTATTTATGACTTTTTCCGGCGTACTTTTGGGCAGCATCGTTATTCTTTCCAACTTCTTTTTACGCAGTTTATGGTTCGGTGGCGGAAACAAACGCAGTTCCAGTAACAAAGGTGGTGGACAGCTGCAAATGATCCTGATGCTGATCGCTCTGGTTATGGCAATTTTAGCACCGATGATGGCTCGACTGCTCTATTTTGCTATTTCCCGTAAACGGGAATATCTGGCTGATGCCAGCGCTGCCCGTTTAACACGTTACCCGGAAGGTTTGGCTTCCGCTCTGGAAAAAATTTCCAATTCCATCTACGATTTGCAAACAGCTAATAAAGCCACTGCTGCCCTTTACATCGCCAATCCGCTCAAACAAAAAGGGCATAAGCTTTCCGACCTGACCAGTACGCATCCTCCGATCCATGAGCGTATCGCCATTTTGCGTAAAATGGCAAGCAATGCCAATTACTTTGCATATCAGAATGCCTATTCCACCATCAAAGGCAACAGAGGCAGAACCAATATTATTCCGGCATCCGAAATACATAAGAACGAAAATATTCCTTTGCGCCAGGCATCCGGGGAAAGTACTAAAAATGTGCGTGATCTGGGCGACCTGATGAAAAAAGTAAATAATTTCACCTTTGTTACCTGCGCCTGCGGTATGAAATTCAAGGTTCCGCCCGATTTTAAAGAAGACAAATTTACCTGTCCGCGTTGTGGCAGAATAAACTACATTCCCAAGAAATAATGATTCTTTATTCAGCATAATTTTATGAGAATCACATTTTATATTTTGATTCTCATTTTTTTTATTTATATTATTTCTGTTTCAAAAAATAGGGAAAAGGAGCGATATTATGGATGACAAATCAGTACCAAAGAAAAAATTATTCGATACATTAGCCTTTGTGCTTTTTCTTGTTGGAAGTTACACTCTGTATTTGAAAGCCGGGAAATGGGTTGCTATCGGCGTGGGTGTGGAAGTAATCGCCATGTATCTGATGATCTACATCCACTTCTTCTTCGGGAAAAATGACAAAGACGACAAATCGTAAAAAACGATCACATTTATCCTCTCTGCTTTCAGCATCTCCCCCAAGGGAGAAAATATGGAAATTCCGACGCAAGCATCGTGAAATTCATTTGATTAAAATCCCACTGCCCAATCTGGGATTATTCACTACAAAATGAAAAAGCCCCGCATCAAAACGGGGCTTAATTTTATCTCGAAGTGATCTGCCGAAGGCAGAAAAACGCTGAGAATTATTTCATTAATACCATTTTCCTGGTAGCCTGATAATTATCTGTTCTCATTTTGTAGAAATAAACACCACTGGAAACAGCTTTGCCACCGTCATCTTTTCCGTTCCAAACAGCAGTATGATAGCTGGCTGCCATATCTTCGTTGATCAGAGTTTTTACCTTCTCACCCTTGATATTGTAAATTTCCAGCAGCACATGACTGGCTGCATTCAGACCAAACTCGATCTTTGTGCTGGGATTGAACGGATTCGGATAGTTATTTCCCAAAGTCGTAATGGCAGGAACGAGACCATTATCATTTCCCACTTGAACGTGTTCGATCACTGCATCGGGAGAAAGAGCAGATTGATAATCATCGGTGTAAACGGCTCTTACATTGTAGGAATAAGTTCCATTCGGTCTTTCCGGATCGAGGTAAGAAGCCTCGAGTACATCCTGGGCAATCATCATAAGATTACGATAAACTTTATAACTAACCAAATCTTCGGTAACCGGTGCATCCCAGGTAAGCTGGATATCAGTTCCTACTGTTTCTGCAACCAGGTTTTGCGGAATCGGATAAGCAAAATCGACTGTAATCGTATCGGAAGGAATAGATTCTCCCACGTGGAAGAGCGCTGTAATATAATACTCGTAATCTCCGGGAGTTATAATGAAATCGGTGTAAGTAAGAGTGCCAGGATCAACGATTTCTGCAATTTCGTCTTCATCACGATATACTTTGAAACCGGTAAGGTCTTCGGAAGCATTCGAAGGTGCATTCCAATTTAAAATAACATCGTTGATATTCTGGATTTCATAACTTAAATTTTCCGGTGGGAACGTGGGAGCATAAGCTGTAACCGTGAAATAAGTAATCCATGTATCGTCTCCTCCCACTACGGTTAACTGGAAGTTTGCCGTATAATTATCGGGAATCTCGGCAGCAGCGGAAATTGTAAAACCATCTTCAAAGGAAACAATAGAATTGGCTGGAACGCTTCCTATGTTTTCGGTGCCATCCACGATTGTTATGTACGGATCAGAAGAGGAAATTGTGGCTACGAGATCGGTTCCATCTTCCGAACCGACATTTTCCACACTCATATCCAAATAAACACTTTCACTGTTATTAAACATGCCGTTATTATTACCCAAAGTGCTATCATCGATCGTGCAATCGTTATAAACAATATACGGGCCATCTGGAGGAATTACGGTTAATTCGGCTTCATATCGATAGTAATTTGTTTTTGTGATAACCAGTTTTACTGTGGCTGGCGGAATCTGAGGATCGATGGTAATATCTACGGGAGAGCCGGTACCGGTTCCCATTCCAATCAGGTTGCCATCCACGGAAAGAGCGA
>DAISYT010000320.1:0-2995 GCA_036825175.1 Candidatus Cloacimonadota bacterium | reverse complement strand
ATGCTATTCGTGAAGGCGGTCATACCATCGGCGCCGGCGTCGTTGGTAATATCGTAGAATAAAGGTAATTCCAATGAGAGAAATAATAATCCTGGCTTGCGAAGAATGTAAAAACAGAAATTATACTACAACGAAGAACAGAAAAAATCATCCGGAAAGGGTGACTTTTAAAAAATTCTGTCCGAACTGCCGAAAGCATACCGAGCATAAACAAACCAGATAAAAAAATTTAAATTTGCAGGCTTGTAGCTCAACTGGTAGAGCACTGGTCTCCAAAACCAGGGGTTGCGGGTTCAAGTCCTGCCGGGCCTGCCATGATTCATAAGCGAGATTGAATATGTTCAGAAAAATAATGAGTTTTTTTAAAAGCGTTCAGGGAGAATTGAAATTCGTCAGTTGGCCTTCCAAAGACGATATTAAGGAAGGTACCACCGTCGTCATTCTGATGTCCGCTTTAGTAGCTATCTTTTTGTCTTTAGTGGATGCCGGATTCGGTTTTTTGATCAAAAACCTGCTTTTAGGTTAATACTAAAGAGGAATTCTTATGAAATGGTATGTCGTTCATACTTACGCTTCCCATGAGTACAAGATAAAAGAAGCTATCGAAAAAGGCTTGAAAGGAACCAAGTTGGAAGGCAGTGTCAATCAGATACTTATTCCAACTCAGAAGACTTTTCATATCAGAGAAGGGAAAAAAGTTGAACGAGAAAAGAAACTATTCAACAGTTACATAATCGTGGAAGCAGAATTATCATCAGACTTAATCTCGTTTATAATCGGACTTCCCGGAGTAACTCATTTCCTGGGTAACGGCAAAAAGCCTCAACCTCTGTCAGAATCGGAAATTAATCGGCTTTTGGGTATCACCGATCGTGATAAAACCGAAAGCGATCAATACAATTTCCTGCCCGGTGATATGGTGAGAATTACTTCCGGTCCATTTAATGACTTCGAAGGTGTGATCGATAAAGTAAGCGATGATAAACAAAAACTTACGGTAAAAGTTACCGTCTTTGGACGGGTTACTCCTGTCGAAGTCAGATCAGATCAGATCGAAATTTTGTAGTTAAGAGGAAACTATGGCAAAACCAAAAGATGCAGTACAAGTGGTAAAACTTCAGCTTCCGGCTGGCAAAGCTACCCCAGCTCCACCAGTTGGACCCGCTTTGGGACAGGCTGGAGTAAATATCCCGGAATTCTGCAAAGCATTTAATGATAAAACCAAAGATTCTGCCGGTATGATCTTCCCGGTAGTTATCTACGTTAAGAAAAACAAATCTTATACCTTCGATATTAAAACCCCGCCGGCTGCCGTGCTGATTAAAAAAGAAGCAGGACTGGCAAAAGGCTCCGGTAAACCTAATGTCGATAAAGTTGGCAAGATCACCAAAGCGCAAGTGAAAAAAATTGCGGAATTAAAAATGGAAGATTTAAACGCATTCACGTTGAAGAGTGCGATGAGTATGATAGAAGGTACTGCAAGAAATATGGGAGTGGAAGTAGTCGATTAAAAACGCTACCCTCTTCATTATGAAAGCAGGAGATTATCGAAAAAGGAGTGTAAATGGCTAGTAAAAGGTACCGAGAAGCTCTGTCGATGATCGACAAAACAAAACGTTATGAACTGGAAGAAGCTATCAAAATTTTGAAAGCTTGCCCTTCATCTAAGTTCGATGAAACTGTCGAAGTTCATATGAATCTGGGAGTCGATCCTCGTAAAGCTGATCAACAAATTCGAAATTCTTTGGTATTACCTCACGGTAGCGGTAAATCGATGAGAGTACTCGTTTTCGCCGAAGGTGAAAAAGCTGAAGAAGCGAAAAAAGCCGGTGCCGATTATGTTGGGGTGGAAGAATTTGTTGAAAAAATTCAGTCCGGCTGGACAGATTTTGACGTGGCAATTTCTACACCTAATTTAATGGGAAAAATCGGAAGATTAGGTCGTGTACTCGGACCACGCGGTTTGATGCCAAACCCGAAAGTCGGAACAGTTACCATGGATATTGCCAATGCAGTGAGTGATTCTAAGGGTGGAAAAGTCACTTATCGTGTCGATAAATTTTCCAATCTGCACATCATTGCCGGCAAGCTCAGTTTTGCAACTGAACAATTGACCGATAATATCAAGGCAATCATCTCTGCCATCATCAGAGAGAGACCTGCCGCTTTAAAAGGCGTGTTCATCAAGAGCATTTCCATCACATCCACGATGGGACCAGGCATAAAATTAGACGTAACCGCAGTATCCCTGGAAGCAAAGAAGTAGGAGTGAGATATGGCACAAGCATATAAAATTGAAGAAGTAAAACAGCTCAGAGAAAGACTGGAAAATGCCAAATCGATCGTCCTAATCGATTACAAAGGAATTAATATCGAAGAAGTGAATGAACTTCGCAGAAGATTCAGAGAAGCAAAAGTCGATTATTTCATTTCCAAAAATACTTTCATCAAAATCGCTTTGAACGAACTGGGTATCACAGCTCTGGATAACCATCTGGAAGGTCCTACCGCTGTTGCTACATCTAAAATTGATGAAGTGGCTCCCGCTCGTGAATTCGTTAACTTTGTAAAAGATGTTATGTCCGGTAAGGAATTTCCCAATTTTAAAGTGGGACTCGTTTCCGGCGATCTGTTCGATGATACGCAATTGAAGAAACTGGCAGAACTTCCGGGTAAAGAAGTTCTCTTGTCGATGGTATTGCAAGGATTCAATGCCCCAATGACCGGATTGGTCGGAGTATTACAGAGTATCTTGCGAAAATTTGTTTATACGGTCGATGCCGTAGCCAAAAAAGAAAATAATTAAAAATATATCTGTGGAGGATAAAATGGCTGATAAAAAACAACAAGTTATTGATATCATTAAAGAAATGACAGTTATCGAACTTTCCGAATTGGTGAAAGAACTTGAAGAACTGTTTGGCGTTACCGCAGCCGCCCCGGTTGCTGTTGCTGCCGCTGCGAATGTCCGGGTTCATCCGCACCGCCCAGGCCA
>DAISYT010000319.1:0-3006 GCA_036825175.1 Candidatus Cloacimonadota bacterium | reverse complement strand
GAACTGGGACTAAAAACCTACGAAGACATTACTTTGCGTGATAAATACTACTTTTACCGTTTACTCTGCAATTGCCGCAAAGCCGTGATTTTCACCCGTTCCAATCAGGAAGAAGATGTGGAAATCAGTTCCTTTTTGGAAGAGCTGAAGCTGCATGATTTAGTGCAGGAAGAAACTCCCCTGCATTTTGCAGAATTGCATAAACAATTATTTGGCAAACTGTTAAATAGTGCGGAGCGAACCATTCCTTCCCCCAAAAATCTACCGGAAAATTTCTTTGCTTTTCCCTTCGATCCCGCCGATTTTCCGAATCAAAAATTTGATTTGAACTTTTATTCTTGGGAAAAACTGAAGAATAATCCGTTTGAATTCTATTTGAAACAGCTCAATTCCGAGCCGGTGCGAAAGAGTGAGATCGAGACGGATTTCAGCGGAAAACTGATTGGAAATATCACGCACGAAGTGATCAACGACGTGTTCAAACGTTTGACGGAAGTTTATCATTCCAACCGGTTCCAACACAATTTTGTTTGGAATACCAAGCTTTACGTGCAGCAGGCAATCGAGCATTATACGCAGTTCGAGCGCAATTTTAAATACCTTTCCCCGCATAATTTTTCGGAAAATTATTTTCGACACATTTTCCTGCCGTTGTTAGCGGATGGTATCGAAAATTTCTTTTACAGGCTGCACAATGATTTCCAATTTTCGGAGAAAACGATCACGGTTTTACCGGAAAGCGGAGCCAGTCTGGAACGGGATTTTATTCGATGGCACGATCTGGAAATTTGCCTGAAAGGGCGTCCAGATCTGCGCATTCATACAGAAGAAAAAAAGTACATTTTCGACTTTAAAACCGGTGTTTATAGCAGGCAAAAAAATTACGAAGAGCAATTACAATTTTACGAAGAAATTTACTATCTGATCGACCATCCTAACCGGGCAGAGGAAATCGCTTCCTACCTTTTCTTTGTGGAACAGAAGGAAATGAAAAAACCAGACAAGCGTATAGATATGAAAGAATCGATCACAAATGTTTTGGAGAATATTTTGGAAAATGGCTTTGCGGTAACTGATAAACCCGGCAATTTTGAGGAAACGGATATTACACGGCGGGATTTGAAAACCCCCTCCATCCCCCTTGACAAGGGGAAGTTTGAGGAAATTTGAGAGAAAACTATGAAAGAAAAGAAAGATATTTTTGATAAATTTTCATCGAAGAATCAATTTCAAAATTCTCCGCTGTTAAGGGGAGATGTCCCGAAAACTTTCGGGACAGAGGGGTTACCTCTCCTCATTCGCGCCAGCGCCGGTACCGGCAAAACCTACCGGCTTTCTTTGGAGTACATCAACCTGCTGCTGCAACATCATACCGATTTCACCGAAATTCTGGTGATCACATTCACGCGCAAAGCCACCGCCGAAATTCGGGAACGTATCTTTGCGCAATTACGGGAAATCGTGCAAAAAACAGCAGAAGGAGAAATCCTGATCCAAAACATTCGCAACATCAATCCTGCTCTGCGCTTCGACGAAAATGACCTGGCTTTCCTGCAAACGGTGTATCAAAAAATGCTCACCCACAAATCCGAAGTGCGTATCAGTACGATAGATTCGTTCGTGAACACGATCTTCAGCGGCATCATCGCACCGTTCCACAACATCGGTGATTTCAGTATCGATAACAATATCAACGATAAACTGCTGCCGGAAATTTACGAATATGTCCTGCAGGAAAAGGTGCTGGATTTTGCTGAAAATATCTTTTTCACAGCCAAACAGCGTAACCTGAAAATCTTTCACACCCTGATCAAAGAAATCATCGAAAAACGCTGGTTGTTTGAATTTGTCGATCTTTCCCATTTGAACGATGCAGAAATTCAAAATCAGTCGGAACGGGCTTTGCATCGCTATCAGCAATCTTTGCATATTTTCCTCGATCTGCTGCAAAATGAAATTCGGATCAAAGCCGTTCCTGTACTTTCTCTTTTGCAGAAAGATTTTGTGGAAGCCATCTCTTCCCAAATGAATTTAGCGGAATTGACTGCCGAAGATTTTTCCGAGAAACTCTTTCCAATCCTCACCGATCCGCAATTTCTGGAAGAAAACTTCAAGTTGCTTTTGAATGATAAAAAAAATATTTGGGATGGTAAGCGCCTGCGTAATAAAGATTTAAAATCTCTTTTTGCCGAAGTGCAGGAAGCGCTGGCAATTTATTTATATTACGATAAAGCGCTCATCGAAGAATTGAACATCATCTCGCTGGCTGCTGCCGTGCTGCGGGTTTACGACGAAATCAAGTTCCGTGATCACATCTTCACTTATTCCGATATCAGCTATTATACCTTCCGCTATCTTTACGATCCGCAGCTTTCACTGGTGGAAAAAGAAAACGTGCTGAACCTGTTCTACGAGCAGCTTTCCTTCCATACGCGCTTTGTGTTGATCGACGAATTTCAGGACACGAGCATCCTGCAATGGAAAATTCTGTATCCGCTTCTCAAAGAAATCACCAGTGGCAGCGGACAAAAAGATTATGGGAACGTGATCGTGGTGGGTGACGAAAAGCAGGCGATTTATGGCTGGCGGGGCGGAGAACGCCGTTTACTCACCGATTTTGCTAAAATTTTGCAGGAACCGGTCACCTCTGATTTTCTTACCACTTCCTTCCGTAGCAAACCCGTTTTGTTGGACTGGCTGAATCGCTTATTCTCTTCGTCTCATCTCGATTTTTCTCCCGACTGGGAATATGCCAAAATCGCTTGTGCCAAGCCGGAAGGTGGTTTTGTACAGGTCGATCTGATCAATAATGGGAATGCGGAAAGTAAGCCGGATAAAACCGAGATTTACCAAAAATTTGTGCAGAAAGTCTTGCTGCCGAACTTGCAGGAAGGCAAGATCACTGCGGCGGAAACAGCCATTCTGATGCGTAAAAACGACGAGTTGAAAATTATGGCGCAGGTGTTGGAGGAAAATGGGATCGATTACACGCTGGAAACTTCCGGT
>DAISYT010000318.1:0-3013 GCA_036825175.1 Candidatus Cloacimonadota bacterium | reverse complement strand
CGTGGATTTTATCTCGGTGGGCGAATTGACACATTCCGTGAAAGCTTTCGATTTTTCATTGAAACGAGCACCACGGTAATTCAATTAACAAATGGAAGAAAAATGAATACAATCGAACAAATAATCGAATTGAAAAAAGAGTTGGGGAATCGGGTGATTATTCCGGCGCATCATTATTAAAATCCGGAAATCGTCAAATTGGCAGATATCTTGGGAGATTCTTATAAACTGGCGGTGGATTGCAGCAAAACCACTGCCGATTTCATCGTTTTTTGCGGCGTCTATTTCATGGCGGAAGCCGCCGATATTTTGAGCGGTTCTCATCAAAAAGTGCTGATCCCGGAAATAGAAGCACGCTGCCCGATGGCAGATCAGATTGCTTTGAAACAGGCAACCGAAGCTTTCCAAAAAATAACGGAACTAACGCACAAAACCAGCGCTCCGGTCGTTTACATGAATTCTACAGCCGAGATTAAAAGTTTCTGCGGAACGCATGGCGGAGCGGTTTGCACCAGTTCCAATGCGGATAAAATCGTGCGTCATTTTCTGGAAGAAGGCAAGATAGTTTTCTTTGCTCCCGATTTTAATTTGGGCAGTAACACGGCAGATAAGTTGGGTTTATCTGCTTCCGAAATTGTAAAAATATCTCCCGATCTAAATTTTGAGGGAGATATTTCCCAGGCTAAAATGGTCATCTGGGACGGATTCTGTTACGTGCACAAACGCTTCACCACCGGCGATATCGCAGATTTGCGGAGTAAATATCCGAACATCCGAATTATCGTACATCCCGAATGCGACAGAAAGGTGGTGGCATTGGCAGACGATTCCGGCTCCACGCAAAAGATTTATAACGAGATTAAAAATTCGCCGGACGGTTCCGTCTGGGGAGTGGGAACGGAATATCATTTCGTACAGCGTATTGCGGATGAATTCCCGCAAAAAACCATTTTACCGCTTCGCCGCTCGATTTGTTCCAATATGGCTAAAATTACGCTGCAAAATTTATGGCAATCCCTGCAAACGGTGCATTCCCACCTGAAAAAAAATTCTGCTTTGGAAGGAATTGTGCAGGTGGAGGAAAAGATCAAATTCGGAGCAGCTCTGGCTTTGAATAAAATGATCGAAATTGTGGGAAAATAAATTCCCAGAAATAAAGGATAATAAAATGAAAACGAGTTATGATGTTTTAATCATCGGAACGGGCGTCGCCGGGCTGACAGCAGCTATTTACCTGAAAGAAGCCGGTTTGGACGTAGCCGTCATTACCAAAGTTGATGCAATCGAAGACACCAACACCAACTGCGCTCAGGGCGGCATTATCGCCTGGAAAGAAGGCGATCCCAGCGACAATCTGCAACACGATCTTCTGCAAGCCGGATGCAATTATAATAACCAGAAAGCAGTAAAAATATTCGTGGAGCAAGGACCGCAGCTGGTCTTTGACTTTTTTATCGATAAATTGAAAATCCAATTCACCCATACTTCGGAAGGGAAACTGGATTACACGGAAGAAGCCGCTCATTCCGACCGACGCGTGCTTCACTTTGAAGATCATACCGGCGATGTGATCCAGAAAAGTTTGAAAGAATATGCCGCAAAATTGGAAGTTCCGGTTTTTACCGGTTACACAGCAATCGACCTGATCACGAACAACCATCATTCCGGAGACTGCCAGGAATTGTATAAAGCCCGTGAAGTGATGGGCTGTTATGTGCTGGAAAACAGCACCGGCGAAGTGATCACGATTTTTGCCGACAAAGTTATTCTGGCTTCCGGCGGCGTGGGAAATCTGTATCAGCACACCACCAATCCGGCTGCTGCCACCGGCGATGGCATGAGTATGGCGTATCGTGCCGGAGCGGATATCATCAACGCGGAATTTATCCAGTTCCATCCCACCTCGCTTTTCCATCGTGAGATAAAACGCTTTCTCATCTCCGAATCTCTGCGGGGGGAAGGCGCAAAATTGATGGATGCCGGCGGTAATTATTTTATGGAAACCTATTCTCCCATGAAAGACCTGGCTCCGCGTGACGTGGTGGCGCGTGCCATCTATAATCACATGGCGCAAACCGGCAGCGAATATATGCTTTTGGATATTGCTTCTTTCTACAAAGGTGAAATTCCGTTGGAACAGCGCTTTTCCAAGATTTATCAAACCTGTTTGGGAGGCGGCATCGATATCACCAAACAACCGATCCCGATTGTGCCGGCTGCCCATTACTTCTGTGGCGGGATCAAGGTGAATACTGCCGGAAAAACTTCTGTAAAAAATCTTTATGCAATCGGCGAAGTGAGCTGCACGGGCTTGCACGGAGCCAATCGTCTGGCTTCTTCTTCTTTGTTGGAAGGCTTGCTTTGGGCAAAACTGGCAGCCCAGGAAATTATCAGTAATTTTACCAATATAGATCCGAGAAGAAAAAGCAACATTCCGGATTGGAAACGTCCTGCCGAAACCGAAGAATTCGATCCGCTCCTGATCGCTCAGGATTGGAAAGCTATTCAGCTCACGATGTGGAATTATGCCGGTATCGTTCGCACCAAGAAAGGTTTGGAACGGGCTCATGCCGATTTCAATTATTATTCTCATCGTATTTTCACTTTCTATAAAACTGCCCGATTGAACCGTGACATTATCGAATTGCGTAACGCCATCGTGAATGCTTCAATCATCGTGAGTGCCGCCATGCATAATCGCCAGTCGATCGGCTGCCATTATGTGAAGTAGGGCATACAGCCTGTTTGTAAGAATAGAAAGCTTCAGAAGTTTAAATTATCTTGAAAAGCTCTCTTCCAGGAATTCTTTCGAGTGAGAATTTCCAGGTGAACTAATTATAGCCAAAACTATGGAAAAGGCTTGTCTGCCTAAGGCATGGTTCAGCAGGAAGCAAAGCCTGATAAACCTTTTTCAGAATATTCTTTTGTGTCCTAGTGTCTTTGTGGCTTCAAGTTCAACACTTGACACAAAAAGCGGACATAAAAACTATGCTTTGCGTGTGCTAGGTGGGGA
>DAISYT010000317.1:0-3014 GCA_036825175.1 Candidatus Cloacimonadota bacterium | reverse complement strand
GCCAGCTCCCTTAAAAGGGGAGCGAATAAGGAAAAAGTCTGTGTTTTGTCTGTGGAAGTCTATGGCAAAAAATTATCGATAATCACTCCACGGTTTGATGGGAATGTCGTCGATATCGATATGGCAGAAAGCATTGATAAAAGATGCTGCCAAGCGGGAATTAGTCAGTAGCGGAACATTAAAATCGATGGCATTACGCCGGATCAGGTAATCGTTTTTCAGCTCACCCTGAGTCAGGTTTTTGGGAATATTGATCACCAGATCGATCAATCCGTTTTTGATATAATCCAGCGTATTCGGATGCCGGGCAGTATCGGGCCAATTCAGGATCGTTACGTCGATGCCGTTTCCTTTCAAAAATTCACCGGTTCCTTTGGTGGCGAAAAGTTCGTAACCCTTTTCTGCCAGCAGATGACACGGTTCCAACAGGGTAACTTTATCTTTGATCGGACCGGTGGAAAGCAGGATATTCTTTTCAGGAATTTTGTAACCGACTGCCAACATTGCTTTTAATATCGTTTCATAAAAATCTTCACCCAAACAGCCGACTTCACCCGTGGAAAGCATATCGACGCCTAAAACCGGGTCGGCTTTGGAAAGGCGGGAGAAGGAAAATTGGGAAGATTTGATGCCGATATGATCGAGGTCGAAAATGGATTTATGCGGTTTATCCACCGGCAAACCGAGCATAATGCGGGTGGCGAGTTCGATCAGATTTGTCTTGAGAACTTTGGAAACGAACGGAATGCTTCTGGATGCCCGCAGATTGCATTCGATCACTTTGATGTCGTTGTCTTTTGCTAAAAATTGAATGTTGAAAGGACCGGAAATATCCAGTTCTTCAGCGATTTGTCGCGTGATTTTCTTAATCCGACGCACCGTTTCAAAATACAATTTTTGCGGTGGAAAAACCATGGTAGCATCGCCGGAATGCACACCGGCAAATTCCACGTGCTCACTCATGGCATAAGCGATCATCTCACCCTGACGGGCAACCGCGTCGATCTCAATCTCCTTGGCTTGTTCGATGAAATCGGTGACTACCACAGGATGTTGCTTGGAAACTTTGGTTGCCAGTTGCAGAAAATCTTCCAGTTCATCCCAGTTGGAAACCACATTCATGGCGGCGCCGGAAAGCACGTAAGAAGGACGGATCAACACCGGGAATTTCACTTCTTCCACGAATTTTTTGATTTCGTCCATGTCGGTAAGTTCTTTCCATTTGGGCTGATCGATATCCAGTTTGTCGAGCATGGTGGAAAATTTATTTCTGTCTTCTGCGCGGTCTATGGAAAGAGGGTTCGTTCCTAAAATGGGAATATGCGCTTCATGCAGGCGCAAAGCCAGATTATTGGGAATTTGTCCACCGGTGGAAACCACCACGCCTTTGGGATTTTCCAGCTCCAAAATATCCAAAACCCGTTCAAACGACAATTCATCGAAGTAAAGCCGGTCGCTCAGATCGTAATCGGTGGAAACTGTTTCCGGATTGTAGTTGATCATAATGCCGCGATAGCCTTCTTTGCGGATGGTTTGCAAAGCATTCACGCAGCACCAGTCGAATTCCACGGAACTGCCGATACGGTAAGCTCCGGAACCGAGAATGACTACAGATTTCTGGTCGTCGGCAAATTCCACATCGTGTTCCAAAGCTGAATAAGTGAGGTACAGATAGTTGGTTTGAGCGGGATATTCGGCAGCCAACGTGTCGATTTGTTTGACGTAAGGAACGATATGCAGTTTCTGCCGGAAGGCTCTTACTTGCAGCAAATCCTGCTCGATTTTATCTACCTGACTTTTCAGTACATACCGGGCAATTTGGAAATCCGAAAATCCCATTTTTTTGGCTTCGAGCAAAAGATCGGCGCCGAGACTTGCCAAAGAATCGTGTTTTTCCAGCTGTTTTTTTAGATCGAATAAATTATGTAATTTGCTTAAAAACCAATTATTGATGCCGGTAAGATCGTGAATTTCCTGCACACTCAAGCCTTCCTCGAATGCCTGTTCGATCACGAAAATTCTCATGTCGGTAGGATTTTTTAGAGCGGATTTTACATCCGGGAAACTGAGCCCGCGATTGCCGATAAAACCGTGCATTCCCTGCCCGATCATGCGCAAGCCTTTCTGGATCACCTCTTCGAATGTTCTGCCGATCGCCATTACTTCGCCCACGCTTTTCATGCTGGAACCGATTTCTTTGGCAACTCCGGCAAATTTATCCAAATCCCAGCGGGGAATTTTGCAGACGATGTAATCCAGTGCCGGCTCGAAGCAGGCGGTTGTGGTCTTGGTTACGGAATTTCTCAGCTCATGCAGTCCATATCCCAAGCCCAGTTTGGCTGCCACGAATGCCAGCGGATAACCGGTAGCTTTGGAAGCCAGCGCCGATGAACGGCTGAGACGGGCGTTAACTTCGATCACCCGGTAATCTTCCGATTCGGGATCGAGAGCGTATTGCACGTTGCATTCTCCCACGATGCCAATGTGACGAATAATGCGGATCGCCAGCTCGCGCAATTTGTGGTATTCGGTATTGGAAAGCGTTTGAGAAGGCGCCACGACGATGCTTTCACCGGTATGAATGCCCAGAGGATCGAAATTTTCCATGTTGCAAACGGTGATGCAATTATCAAAACGATCCCGCACCACTTCATACTCGATTTCTTTCCAACCTTTATGAGATTTTTCTACCAAAACCTGCGGTGTCATGGTCAGCGATTTTTTTACCAGTTTTTCCAATTCGTCTTCGTTATCGCAAAATCCGCTGCCCAATCCTCCCAGACTGTACGCCGAGCGCACGATTACCGGATAACCCAGTTTGGATGCTGCTTTTCTGGCATCTTCCAAAGATGTAACTGCCTGGCTGCGAATGGTTTTTATATTTATTTCGTTTAATTTGTGCACGAAAATATCCCGGTCTTCGGTATCGATGATGGATTGCACGGGTGTGCCCAAAACCTGAACATGATATTTTTCAAAAACTCCGACTTTGAAAAGTTCCACGCCGCAATTCA
>DAISYT010000316.1:0-3019 GCA_036825175.1 Candidatus Cloacimonadota bacterium | reverse complement strand
TTTTTTCCATAGCAAAAGTTTTGGTCTGGATCATATCGATATCATCCTATACGGCATCGAATGCATCTAACGGATACATACTGCCTTCCAAATAGTAGCCGATCCAATTGTCACCTGTCCCCAGCTCGATTACATGATACGGGGCTTCCAGGAAACCGGTGATTTCCAATGTATAAGCTTCGTTCATGTGAATCTTAAAACCTAAATCACTGGTGAATTGACGTGTATTATTTTGCCAATTATTACCATCATAATAAATATCAACACCATCTTGAAATTCTATTTCTTCCAGTGCTGCCGGATAGGGAGGTTGCTGAATTTCGTTGAAGATATGGGAAGCAAGGTTATTGCCGGTCAAGACATCATCGAGTACGGGCAGGCATTTCCAGTTTATGCCTGTTTCCAATTTTATTGAATCGATTCTGGCTTCGATCAAATTGTCACCGATTTCTGCCACTTGGAAAGCATCTTCAAAGGTGGCGAATGGTTGTCCCGGTCCGAAATAGATATTTTTACAAAGTAATCCCGAAAAAAATATAATTGCAAACGCCATCGCTATTTTCTTCATTGCATCCTCCGTGAAATACTGAAGGGAACTTCACTTTTCGACGTTTGCTGTCAAATGTTTTGTTGTGAAGTACTATATGGAAATCGTAACACTGTTCATTCTTCAACCGACCATTTCTAATAAGTTACGTTTAAAGAAATCGATAAAATTGTACAGTGTTTGTTTTTTCGTTATAGCGTTGTTATTTCAAGATTCGAAATAACAAGAAGAATCCTAACGGGATTCAATTTGCTGTGATAGAACACATAAAACAACCCTGAATGGGTTGAACTAACAAAACATTTGTTCAATCCCCTCAGGATTGTAAATCATTAGTGACATGTAACAGCACGTTGCACGTGCGGATATTCACATAATGCCCTTTCAGGGCTTTTACTTATGATGATATCAATTTTCATAACGAAAATGAAATTCTAATAAATGTGCACTTTCACAATTGAAAAATATTCTATTTTCATTGAGAGTAATAAGATAATATGAACCGTGTTGAAATAGTCTCCATCGCAGGTTTGAAGTAAACGTTTTTCCAATTCGGGATGTGATAAGCCGACCCCGGTTTTGAACATTTTCTTGACTCCAGAATCATACATTCTTTCTTCAAATCATGAATAAAGACTGGAATCCGATCAACTCAGAAATCAAGTACCTGAAAGGGGTGGGAGATAATCGTGCCCGAATTCTGAACAAGCTCGATATTTACACCATTTCCGATCTTATGGAATATTTTCCGCGGGATTATATTAACCGTACAGCGGTGGTAAAGATCAGTAGTTTGCGTTACGATGAGCATTTTTCCTTCGTCGGTACCATTGCTTCGGTGGAAAAGCGTATGTTGCCTTCCCACAAAGCGCAACTCAATGTCGCCGTTACCGACGGCACGGATTATCTTTTTCTCACCTGGTTCAGTTTTGGAAAGTGGTTTCTCAAGCAATTCGAGATCGGCAAACCAATCTGGGTAAGCGGTATCGTCACGGAATTCAAAGGCAATCCGCAGATCATTCATCCCGAATTCGACGTTTTGGAAAGCGATGAAACCCAGGGATTCTGGCAATCACGCAATGTATTGCCGGTGTATAAACTCACCGAAGGCATCAGCATGAATACGCTGCGCAACCTGATCTACAAAGCATTCGAGCTTTACAGCGAAAAAATCGTGGAAACATTGCCTGCTTATCTTTTGGAAAAATACGAATTTGAACCGCGGCGGATTTCCCTACAAAAAATGCACTTTACGCAGCATCCGCAGGAAATTCCTCAAATCCGGGTACGTTACGCTTTTGAAGAACTTTTCTTCACTCAGCTCATGCTGGCTCGCAGCAAATTTTATCACCATCGCAAAGAAGCAGGTCACAGTTTTGTTTTGAAAAAGTCTTTTACTTCCAAATTGAAAGATTCTCTGCCTTTCGAGCTGACTTCCGCCCAGAAACGTGTAATCAGAGAAATCGTGGAAGACATGAATTCGCCGCATCAAATGAATCGGTTATTGCAGGGAGATGTGGGTTCCGGCAAGACCATCGTCACGGTTTTCGCCATGTTGCTCGCTTTGGAAAACGGCTTTCAGGCTGTCTTGATGGCGCCGACGGAAATTTTGGCGGAACAGCATTATCACAGTATTTCAAAGTTGTTGGAAAATCAGCCGGAAATCAGGATCGCTCTGCTGAAAGGTGGAGTGAGTAAAGAAAAAAACACTATCAAAGAAATGATAAAAAACGGCGAAATCGATATCATCGTGGGAACTCATGCTCTCATTCAAAAAGATGTGGAATTTCACAACGCCGGCTTCGTGGCGATCGATGAACAGCACCGTTTCGGCGTGGAACAACGGGCGGAACTTTCCCGCAAAAATCATCATCCCGACCTGCTTTATCTTTCCGCCACTCCCATTCCCCGTTCTTTGGCTCTTACCGTTTACGGCGACCTGGATGTGAGTGTGATCGATGAAATGCCTCCTCATCGCAAACCGATCAAAACTATTTGGTACAATTCCCAAAAAAGTGCTCTCGTTTACGAACAGGTGACCGAGCAATTGAAGTTGGGAAGGCAGATTTACGTGGTTTGTCCGCTCATCGAGGAGTCGGAAAAAATCGATCTGCTGGATGCGGAAACGTTGTACAAAACACTTTCCGAAAAAGTCTTTCCGCAATATCGGAATGCACTTTTGCACGGTCGGATGAAAACAGCGGAAAAAGATGCTGTCATGGCAGAATTCAAAAACGGCAAAATTGATATTTTGGTTTCCACTACCGTGATCGAAGTGGGAATCGATGTGCCGAATGCTACCGTGATGATTATCCAACATGCCGAGCGATTCGGTTTGAGCCAATTACACCAGTTGCGGGGACGCGTCGGTCGCGGTGCCCAGGAATCTTTTTGCTATTTGATCGTCTTTCCGCCTATCAGCACCGATGGAAGAGAACGATTGCAAACGATGGTGGCAACGAACGACGGGTT
>DAISYT010000315.1:0-3020 GCA_036825175.1 Candidatus Cloacimonadota bacterium | reverse complement strand
TGAAAAAACAATCGGGCTGCTCACACGAACAGCCCAATCTACAAATATATTTCGCCAAAATCTAATTTACCCCAGAATCTCTTTCAGTTTTTGCTCATCCAGGTTTTGCACGATGGCGGTTAATAATTTGATCAATTCATCGAAGTCATTCATACTGATCAGGCAGTTATGACTGTGAGCATAACGAACGGGAGTGCCCAGAACTATCGTCGGTATGCCGTGCCCGGCAGTGTGCATTTGTCGTCCGTCCGTGCCGCCGCCTTTTCGCACGGCTAACTGGATTTTTATGTTATTTTCATTCGCCACATCGATTATGAAGTTTTTTAGTTTTGGATTCACGATCATGGTGGGATCGAAAACACGCACGTGAGCACCTTTGCCCACGCCGGTTTGCGAAGTAGCGGGAATGCCGGGGATATCGTCTGCCGGAGCGCCTTCCAAAACGAAACAAATATCGGCATCGCTGTAATTTGCCAGAGTTTGAGCACCGCGGGTGCCTACTTCTTCCTGTACGCTACCCACGCAGTAAACCGTGTTCGGATGCGGCATTTGTGCAGTTATTTTACCGATCTCGATCACAGCAGCCACGCCGGCACGGTCGTCGAAAGCTTTGCTCATCATTTTACGTTTTTTCCCGATGTACTGAAAATGCGGGATCGGTACGATTTCGTCTCCCAATTGAATGCCGAAATCATTTTCCACTTCTTCTTGGGAATCGGCTCCGATATCCACGAACATGCTTTCCAATTCCGGTTTCACATCTTCCCTATTTTTAAGGAAATGCACCGGGATCGATCCGATAATGCCGGGATATTTTTCTCCTTTGGCATTGATGATTTCCACCGGAGAAGAAAGCAGTGTGTTGGCATTCCAGCCGCCGATATTCAGCATTTTGATGAATCCGTTGGACATAATATCCGATACGATAAATCCGATTTCATCCATGTGGGCTACGAACATGATCTTCGGTTTTGCGCTGCTTCCTTTTAGCCGGAATGTGCAGGAACCCATATTATCTTTGGAAAAATCGGCAATGCCGCCCAATTCTTCCTGCATGAAGTTTGCCACTCTGTGCTCGTGCCCGGAAATACCGGGAGTGAGTGTAAGTTTTTTCAGAAGTTCGATTCTATCCATTTCTACCTCTTATGAGTCGGCTTCTCTTAGAAAACGGCTCAGTTAATGTTTTTGGATTTGATTGATTTTAAATCAGATATAACGTCAAGTGGAAATTGGGAGAACAAACTGCAAAGCAGTGAGATGTGAGTATCCACAGGCATTAAGCCTGTGGAAAAAGCAGAATGAAAAGCCGGAACTGCAACGCAGTTAGACTACAATAATGCAAAAATCAAACAGTAATAAGTCCGACCCATTCAGGGTCGATTTCATCTAAGATCGTACATCCGCACGTTGCACGTGCGGATAATCACGTAGCACCCCTTCAGGGTTTGCAAAAAATAACTATAAAATTAAATAAAACCGTTTAAAACAAAACTACAACGAAAATGTGAAATAAGTCTGTAATGTGTCACTGTAGAGCATCAAATCGGAATAATCATGATAAAAATCTTTGCGGTGATAAACGACGTAATTCAGGCTGTAACTAAGCGAGCGGTAAACAGGAATATCCAGGCTGGAAGAGGCCAATGAAATCGTTTCATGTCCGTCCGCTCCCTGTACATTGAATACCTGATAATGTGATCCCCGCAAACTAATCTTGATACCGTTTCGTTTGCCAATTTGCAAAGTGTTCGAGATGGCAAAACCCGGTCCGAGATTATAATCCATTCGGGCTACATGATAAGGTGAACTGATGGCTCCCAGAGCGATTCCCTGAATGTGAGTTCCAAATTTGATCTCATAATCATCATTGCCCTTCGACCGAATTTCGATGCCGGGACCGATGCTGGTGGTGGAAAATTTAATAATCTTATTATTAGTGAAATCGTATTGTAGGAACGATCCGCCCAGGATATCGAAATGTTCTGTAGAAAATTCCCTGCCGACGAGATGTCCCAGCAGATTGATGTAAGGAATGGTATTATCACGATACGCCATCACAGACAGATCGAGTTTAAAATAATCGAAGGGCGTACGAACTTGGTTATCTTGAAAAAGTTCGTTGTATTCCAAAGAAATGCCTGCCATGATATGCGGCTGCAGTTTGTCGTAATACTGTGAAATCTGCTCGCTGTTTCCTCCCAGCATAACGGTTAAATCCAAATCGGCAGAAGCATACTGAGCGCCGCGTTTGGGTCTGTTTATCAGGCGGTTAAATCCATACATGGGAGAAATTACCGCAGAAAGCAGCTCTTTGGAAGTATGGAGTGCCGGCGATACGGCAACATTCAGATTCAAATCTGCCAAACGGTAAAGCACCTCTCCCAAAGCCACTCCTCCCAAGGTGGTCATGATCATATCATTAGCGGATGGAAAGTGATTTTCCATGAATAATTCCCACGTGAGACTTCCCAAAAAAGTGTAACCGGAAGATTCTGCGAAACTTAAATGATTGGAACGGGCAGCCGTGTAATACATACTGCCGTTGTAGGGATGCAGGATTTGATTCATGCCGAATTCGCCGCGATCCCATTCGAAACCGTGCTTAAAATTCGCTTCGATACTTTTGCAGCCGATCACTGCCCATTTCTGCCTGGTTATATAACGATCATATGACCAAAGTCCGCCGATACAACCGGCTATTTCTAAAGCGGCTCTGTCATAATGTTTATCTGATTTTGTAAATATTTCTTCCTGTTGGATCGAAATAGGAATTTCTATCGCCGTCAACGGCACAACTAATAAAACTAATAATATCCAAATTAAAATATCAGATTTTTTCATTCTCCTTCCTCTGATTTTTGCCACAGACTAGCACAGACTGTGCACCAAATTCTTTTCCTTATTCGCTCCCTGCTGAAGGGAGCTGGCTCCGAATTCATTTCGGAGACTGAGGGTTTTGTTTTCACCACCGAAACTTCACCGAAAGAACACCAAATTCTTTTCCTTATTTGCTCCCTGTT
>DAISYT010000314.1:0-3024 GCA_036825175.1 Candidatus Cloacimonadota bacterium | reverse complement strand
AAATAAATGAGACTTTGTGACTTTGAGAATATGTGACTATGAGATTTATTAAACAGACCATTTTTCAGGAAATCTTTCCATATTAACTAATTTGTCAATTATGAAATCGTATTTCTGATATAAATCATCATGATTTTTCTCATCAATATAATTACATTTTAAACTGTAATCCAGCCAAACCTGAGTTTCAGCAGCTTCACCTTCGGAATCATTCAATTTCGAAACAAATGCTTTTGGATATCTTCTTTTTCGGAATGCTTCTGCAACATTGGACGTCACAGATCGAGATGATCTTCTGATTTGATCGGTTAAGGAATAAATTTCTTCTTTGGGAAATGCCTTAGATATTTTAAATATCTCCATCGCACATTCGAATGCTAACTGATATACTTCCAATTCCCGATGATCTTTAATTTTCATTAATCACCAAGTCTCCCAATCACCTTTTCACAAAGTCTCAATGTCACTCCCTCACATAGTCTCAAGCAAATCCTTCCGGATTTTCTTTCTGCCATTTCCACGAATCACGGCACATTTCGGCTATACCCCGTTCGGCTTTCCAATGCAACTCCGCATTCGCCAAAGTGGCATCGGCATAACTGACAGCCGCATCGCCCGGTCGTCTGGCAACGATTTTATAAGGAATGTCTTTCCCACTTGCCTGCTCGAAAGCTTTGATCATTTCCAACACACTGTAACCTTTGCCGCAGCCGAGATTATAAACCTTCAAACCGCAATGCTTTTCGATCTGATCCAGAGCTTTCAGATGACCGACAGCCAAATCCACCACATGAATATAATCCCGAATTCCGGTGCCGTCCGGGGTAGGATAATCATTGCCAAACACGTTCAGAAAAGGTCTTTTGCCCACTGCCACCTGGCTGATGTACGGCATCAAATTATTGGGAATACCGGCTGGGTCTTCGCCGATAAGTCCGCTGGAATGGGCTCCCACCGGGTTGAAATAACGCAGCATGACAATGTTCCACTCAGGATCGGATGTATACAAATCTTCCAAAATATGTTCGATCATCAGTTTGGATTGACCATAAGGATTGATGGCTGAACGCGGATGTTTTTCGGTAAACGGCACATCATCGCTCAAACCGTAAACCGTGGCGGAAGAGCTGAAAATGAAATTCTTGATATTATGTTTTTCCAAAATCCGGCACAGATTTATCGTCCCGCTCACGTTATTATGATAGTATTCCAACGGCTTCTCCACCGATTCACCCACAGCTTTCAATCCGGCAAAATGAATCACGGCATCGAAGTGCTTTTCAGCACAGATTTGATCCAGGTTTTCAGCATCCAGAATGTCGCATTTGATGAAATGTGGTTTTATTCCTGTGATTTCTTCGATCCGTTCGACAACCAGTTCTTTGCTGTTCGACAAGTTATCGATAATCGTTACATCGTGTCCAGCTTGTAAAAGCTCCACTACTGCGTGGCTGCCGATAAATCCGGTGCCGCCGGTGACTAAAATCTGCATTACAAATAACCTTTAATATTAATATTAAAGGTTATTTGTAATGCAGATTTTAGTCACCGGCGGCACCGGATTTATCGGCAGCCACGCAGTAGTGGAGCTTTTACAAGCTGGACACGATGTAACGATTATCGATAACTTGTCGAACAGCAAAGAACTGGTTGTCGAACGGATCGAAGAAATCACAGGAATAAAACCACATTTCATCAAATGCGACATTCTGGATGCTGAAAACCTGGATCAAATCTGTGCTGAAAAGCACTTCGATGCCGTGATTCATTTTGCCGGATTGAAAGCTGTGGGTGAATCGGTGGAGAAGCCGTTGGAATACTATCATAATAACGTGAGCGGGACGATAAATCTGTGCCGGATTTTGGAAAAACATAATATCAAGAATTTCATTTTCAGCTCTTCCGCCACGGTTTACGGTTTGAGCGATGATGTGCCGTTTACCGAAAAACATCCGCGTTCAGCCATCAATCCTTATGGTCAATCCAAACTGATGATCGAACATATTTTGGAAGATTTGTATACATCCGATCCTGAGTGGAACATTGTCATGCTGCGTTATTTCAACCCGGTGGGAGCCCATTCCAGCGGACTTATCGGCGAAGACCCAGCCGGTATTCCCAATAATTTGATGCCGTACATCAGCCAGGTGGCAGTGGGCAAAAGACCTTTTCTGAACGTGTTTGGCAATGATTATCCTACCCCGGACGGCACCGGAATTCGGGATTATATTCATGTGGTGGATTTGGCTGTCGGTCATCTGAAAGCTCTGGATCAGATCGAAAAGCATTGCGGTTTGAAGGTTTATAATCTCGGCTGCGGCAAAGGTTACAGTGTGTTGGAAATGATCAAAGCTTTCGAGCAGGCAAGTGGGAAAGACATTCCTTATAAAATCGTTGCCAGACGACCGGGCGATGCGGCTGTCAGTTATGCCGATGCCACTTTGGCGAATGCGGAGTTGCATTGGAAAGCCGAACGGGGTATAGCCGAAATGTGCCGTGATTCGTGGAAATGGCAGAAAGAAAATCCGGAAGGATTTGCTTGAGACTATGTGAGGGAGTGACATTGAGACTTTGTGAAAAGGTGATTGGGAGACTTGGTGATTAATGAAAATTAAAGATCATCGGGAATTGGAAGTATATCAGTTAGCATTCGAATGTGCGATGGAGATATTTAAAATATCTAAGGCATTTCCCAAAGAAGAAATTTATTCCTTAACCGATCAAATCAGAAGATCATCTCGATCTGTGACGTCCAATGTTGCAGAAGCATTCCGAAAAAGAAGATATCCAAAAGCATTTGTTTCGAAATTGAATGATTCCGAAGGTGAAGCTGCTGAAACTCAGGTTTGGCTGGATTACAGTTTAAAATGTAATTATATTGATGAGAAAAATCATGATGATTTATATCAGAAATACGATTTCATAATTGACAAATTAGTTAATATGGAAAGATTTCCTGAAAAATGGTCTGTTTAATAAATCTCATAGTCACATATTCTCAAAGTCACAAAGTCTCATTTATTT
>DAISYT010000313.1:0-3026 GCA_036825175.1 Candidatus Cloacimonadota bacterium | reverse complement strand
TATCGTTTTCATCTTCGGAAAATTCATCATCCTGGCGTTCATCCACCAATTCCAGCATGGGATTGGTAATCATTTCCTGTTTGAGATGCATTTCCAACTGCATAAGAGGCATCGCCAGCATTTCCAGAGATTGCAGCATTTTGGGCTTTAACAAAAGGTTCTGAGTCTGTTTTTGATAAAGTGTCTGCCTGATTTTATTCATATCACTCATTCTCAAATAAGATTATTGAAATGGGTTGAGAAATCTTTCACCCAAATAGACTTCCCGCGCTTTTTCGTTCTGCACCAATTCACGCGAGGTGCCGGCAAACAGAATTTCGCCGTTGAAAACGATGTAAGCCCGGTCGGTTATTTTCAAAGTTTCCTGGACATTATGATCGGTAATGAGAACGCCGATCTGCTTTTCTTTCAGCTTGGCGATGATGTCCTGAATATCTGCGACAGCGAGCGGATCGACACCGGCAAAAGGTTCATCCATCAGTAAAAAAGAAGGAGAGGTAACGAGAGAACGGGTAATTTCCAATTTTCTTCGTTCACCTCCGGAAAGCGTGTAAGCTTTTTGTTTGGCAAGTTTGGTAAGCCCGAGTTCTTCCAGATGCTCGCTTAGTCTTCTTTTTCTTTCTGTTTTTTCGAGTTTCAGAGTTTCCAGAATAGCCATGATGTTCTGCTCGACAGTTAATTTATGAAAGATGGAAGGTTCCTGAGCCAGGTAGCCGATTCCCAATTCGGCACGTTTGTACATGGGAAGTTTGGTGATGTCCTTTTCATCGAAGAAAACCTGACCGGCATTCGCTTTAATCAATCCGAGAATCATATAAAAAGTCGTGGATTTTCCGGCTCCGTTTGGTCCCAGAATGCCTACCACTTCACCTTGATTGATGTCGATGCTCACATTATTGACGACCCGGCGTTTACCGTATATTTTTACTAAATTATTTGTTTCTATTTTACTCATAAAAATCACGCTTTCCACTCTTTCTCTTCTCAATATCCGGTTTTAGTTTTTTTAAAAAGAGAAGTTTATGTCAAGATATTGTTCCGCCTATTTTTGACTTTTGGCATAAATAATGCTTATAAGTTTTTATTTTTTAGCGAAATTGGGATCCTCTCTGACAATTATTTTCGGCATGTTTACTGACACTCTTCCATCTTAAATTATTTCTTCACCGATTATTGGGGAGAAATGAATAACGATAAAAGATGATCGTAAAACTGCCCATATTTACAGCCAATTTTTCCGTTTGAAATATGCCAGCATCGCCAACCCGACGATAATGGTAACTCCCCACCAGACCGGATAAGCCCATTTCCAACCGAGTTCCGGCAGAAAATGAAAATTCATACCGTAAACTCCCGCCAGAAAAGTAAGCGGAATAAAAATGGATGCAAAGATGGTGAGCACTTTCATCACTTCATTCATTTTATTGCTGATGCTGGTAAGATACATGTCCAACATACCGGAAATCATATCGCGAAATGTTTCTACCGTATCGATTACCTGAATAGTATGATCGTATAAATCACGAAGATAAATGTGGGTGGATTCGTTTACGATCGGATTATCGGTTCTGTTCAGCGTTCCGACTGCTTCCCGCATGGGCCAGACGGCACGGCGGAGAACGATGGTTTCCTGTTTCAAATGATAAATTTTCTGTAAGGTTTCCTGAGTGGGATCGCCCACCAGCTTTTCTTCAAGCGCTTCGATTGTATCATCGATACTTTCCAGAACGGCAAAATAGCTATCGACCACCAAATCGCAAAGGGCATACAGAAGATAATCTGCCTGTAATTTACGAATCTTGCCGGCGGCTTTGTAAAGCCGGTCTTTCAGCGGAGTAAAGATCGGTTCCTGACTGCTTTGAAAACTGATAACCATGTTGCCACTGAGAATCATACTCGCCTGTTCCATATGAAGATGTCCTTCTTCTTCGTCGAAAACCGGAAACTTCAGCACGACAAAAACACCGTCTTCCAGGTCTTCGGTTTTAGCTCGCTGATTATCATTGAAAATGTCTTCGATCAGAACAAAGTGTACTTTCAATTTCTGACAAATCTGGATGATCCTGTCAGTATCGCTCAAACCCTGAATATGTATCCAATCCACGGCATCGGGCATATCACGAAAAACACTCAAATCGTTCGCATCCAGTATTTTTATACTGCTGTCGTTATATCTGATATACTCCATCGTGGTGGGCGTTAGCAGACTTCCCACATTTATAATTGAACCCGGCGGCATCCCGCTTTTGAGAGATTGCTTTCTTAACAAACGTGCCATATTAGATCCTCCAAACAGACCATTTCGATTTGGATTCTTTGTGTCAAGGTTTTCATTTTTATGATTCCATTTTGCAGCACATTCCCGAATTTGGAATAGCAGAAAATAAATGAAAACCATTCAGAAATTATAGATAATAATACAAATTACTTGCCCAATATTTGGGAAAAATTATTTAGGAATTGTTGTTGAAATGGAGGAAATATGATGAAAGAGAATCTCGTTAAGCTATTCGAGGGTAGCATAAAGCAGAACTGGGAATTGCCAGCTTTTTCCAATTACATGGAAGAAGATCATTCGTATGGCGAAGTAGGAAAAGAAATAAAACTGTTGCATTATATATTTGATAAGGTCGACATCAAGGAAGGAGATAAAATTGCCATTTTTGGCAAAAACACCGCTAACTGGGCTATCACCTATCTGGCAGTAGTTACGTATGGAGCTGTTATTGTACCCATTTTACCGGATTTTAAAGCCGGAGATGTTCATCACATCGTCAATCATTCCGATGCGAGGATACTGTTTCTGAATGAAGTTTCATTCGACATTCTGGACGAAAGCAGTATGCAAAACCTGGATATTGTCGTTTCTTTGAAGGATTTTTCCATTCTATACAAACGTAAAAAAAATATCGAAGAAATCATATTAAAAGCCAAAAATGAGTTTACAGCCAAATATTCCAAAGACCTCACTCCCGAGAAATTCAGTATGCGTGAGGTTAAAAATCAAAATCTGGCTGCTATCATTT
>DAISYT010000312.1:0-3029 GCA_036825175.1 Candidatus Cloacimonadota bacterium | reverse complement strand
TGATCAGTTCCAACGAAGCTTCGGAAAGTTTCGCTTTCTCAAAATTCATCTTTTTTCTCCTTCAAACTTAATATTTTTTCTCCAAAAATTAGCGGGTTGAAAATACGTAAAGTAAAAAGGAATATTTCACGAAAACTTGGATTTTACACTTTATAATAGGTGAATCGATTCATAAATCAGAATCGTCTGATTACTCTTCCTTTCGGTAAAGCGGTTCGGATCTTCACGGCGTTCAATGAATCGGCGAGAATCACGTTTCCTTCATCCAGTTTAATCAGAAAATCTTGGTAATTTGAGTCATCGATGGAGATTTTCACCAATTGTACCACTTCCGTGAAAAATCCGCTTTCCCGCTGCGAAAGAGTAATTTTATCCTCGTCTTGTTTCAGTTTGGTTTTCAATTTACTCCAGGGAAAACCGTGTCCGGAAGCTTCGATTCCGATCTCCGATTTATCGGCTTTGCTAAATTCCACATCGGCTCTGGGAAAATCTATTTCGATAGATAGATTTCCGGCATCATCCGGTAAGTCATACTTTTTCTGGTAGGAATATGGTGAAGCGAGCAAAATCAATAAAATCAGAATGATTACAGCTGTGCCAATCCCGATTACAATCAGCTTTTTCTTGAGCGGTGTACTTTGAGTTTTCGCTGTAAAATAGAGATTCTTATCCAATCTTAAAAGATAGAAAAATCCCGCGGAGACCAGATAAGTTAAACCGCCAGCCCAAATGACATCGCTGAAAAAATGCCCGCCCTGCACGATTCTGGCAAAACCGATCAATCCTCCAAGAATAATGGCAAAAATCAGGAAGAATAATGCTGACTTTATCAAAGTTCTGCGGCAAACCAGGAACAGCGTAAAAAGATAAAATCCCATGGAAGCATGTCCGCAGGGAAAGGATTTTCCGCTGCTGTCAGGATCGATATCCAACACTTTTTCGTATGGATAATTACCGCCGAATTCCTCTATATTACGCGGACGCGGTCTGCCCCAATTATCTTTGAGGATCGTATTGATCAGCAATCCGGGACCGACGATCATAACTAAAATGAAAAACAGAAATATCTTGCGGAATTTCACATAAGATATCCGGAAAAAGCTTACACCCAGAAAGACCAAACTTCCCACCGCAATTAGCAGAGCAGGAATATTGCCGAAGTCATATAAAAATTCCCAGAAAGGAGTGTCTTTCAGAAACCAGCCGCTTGCTTCCGAATAGAAATGACTCTGAAAAGCAATATCCCAATTCGTCTGCCTGAATAAAATCGTGCAGACTGTCAGCAGGAAAATCGGAATCCCGAAATCAATCCAACCTCTAATTTTTCTTTTTTCCATGAATGTCTTTTTCCTTTTTTTCTTTTTCCAAGCAAGAAAAATCTTCCCGCTCGCTATGGGAAAAAATACTTCCTCAAAAAAATAACTTGTCACAATAATCGGCAACTCAGATTGTAACTCCAGTTTCATAACGTGGAGTGTGTATGAAAAACAGATGTCTTGTGGGAGGTAGGTAATTATGAAGAAGAGATGTTTAGTAGTTACCGGCGGTGGAGATTGCCCCGGCTTGAACGCCGTAATTCGGGCAATCGTAAAAAGGGCATCCTTAGAAAAGGACTGGGAAATAATCGGCAGTATCGATGCCTTTAACGGTATTCTGCAAGATCCGATGGAAATCATCGATTTGGACTTGAAAACCGTCGCCGGGATTCATGTCCGGGGTGGTACCATAATCGGAACCACCAATAAAGGTGGTCCCTTCAGTTGTCCCGTTCAAAGAAAGGACGGCAGTTGGGGCACAGAAGACCGATCGGCAGAAATGCTGCGCAAAATGGAGTTTTTGAACATCAAAGCCGTGATCAATATCGGCGGTGATGGCTCTCAACATATTTCTCAACAACTCTACAAAATGGGCTGCAATATCATCGGCGTTCCCAAAACTATCGACAACGATCTGGGTGCCACAGATACCACTTTCGGTTTTCCCACTGCTGTGGAAATTGCCACGGAAGCTCTCGATAAACTCGTCACCACTGCTGCCAGCCACAATCGTATTCTCATTATGGAAGTGATGGGCAGAGAAGCCGGTTGGATCGCTTTACATTCCGCCGTGGCGGGTGGAGCGGAAGTCTGTCTGATCCCGGAAATTCCCTACGATATCGAAATTATTAAAGAACACATCAATAAACGCATCGTCCGTGGTCGCGGATTCGTGAATATCGTTATCGCCGAAGGTGCGGTTCCCATCGATGGAGCAATGACTTTCCAGGCAAGTGAGGATGTGATTAAAACAACTCGTTTGGGCGGAGCCGGAAACCGATTAATGCAGGAGCTGAAATTGTCCGGTGTGGAACCCGACATCCGCGTTACGATATTGGGACATTTACAACGAGGTGGGAAACCCATTTCTTATGACCGCATTCTGGCTACTCAATTTGGAGTGCAAGCTTTCGAGATGGTTCTGGATCAGGAATTCGGAAAAATGGTCTCGATCCGCAATCATAAAATCATTGCCGTTCCGCTTGAAGAAGCCATCCAAAAATACAACTACGTCGATGTAAACTCCGATCTGGTGCAGACTGCCAGAAAAATCGGTATCAGCTTTGGAGACAAATAAACATTTTTTCAGGAGATTTAATGGCAAAAGATAAAGTGGCAATTCTTACCGCGGGTGGACTGGCTCCCTGCTTGTCTTCATCCATCGGAAGATTGATAAAAAAATATACTCAGTTCGTGCCGGAAGTGGAAATAATCGGTTATTTAAACGGATATAAAGGACTCTTAACAGGGAATTCCATCAAGATTCCGGAGAATGTGAGGAAGTCTGCCGAATTGCTCTACAAGTTTGGTGGAAGCGTGTTGGGAAACAGTCGGGTGAAACTAACCAACGTGGACGATTGTGTAAAAAAAGGTTATGTAAAAAAAGGTGAAAATCCTTTGCAGGTGGCAGCGGAACAATTGGAAAAAGATGAAATTACTATTTTACACACGATCGGCGGAGATGACACGAATATGGCTGCTGCCGAACTGGCT
>DAISYT010000311.1:0-3047 GCA_036825175.1 Candidatus Cloacimonadota bacterium | reverse complement strand
GATTGCAATGTGATTTTAATTGCGCCAACCGGATCAGGAAAAACGGAAAGTGCTTTAGGCTGGTTATCAAAAAAAATTGAAAAAAGTTCTTCACGTACATTTTATATTCTGCCATTTACAGCATCCATCAATGCCATGCATCAAAGGCTGGCAAAGCAAATCGAAAATAAAGAATCAGCAGATACAACTTTCGTTGGGATTCATCATGGTAAATTGATTCATTATCTGGCTCATCTTATGGGTAATGATGATTATACCGAGTTGAAGAAATGTTCTGAGCAGTTCAAAATGATGATTCATCCGCTGAAAATCACTACACCATTCCAAGTACTCAAGTATTTGTTCGGAGTTAAAGGATTTGAAATCGGTTTTACAAATTTATGTGGAGCAAATCTTATCTTTGACGAAATTCATGCTTACGATGTTATCACCTTTGCTCAGATTTTGGTCATGCTCGAGTTTCTTTCATCTAAATTTAAATGCAACGTATTCATTATGACTGCTACCTTGCCGACATTTATGCTTAACTTGATTCAAAATGCAATCCCCAAAGTTACCAACATCTATGCATCACCGGAATATTTATCTTCAAAAATCCGACATCGTGTTAAGATTTTTCAAGGCACTATTTTTTCAGCCATTGAAAAATACCTTTCTCAATGGCAAAATCCCGGTCGAAGTATAATTGTATGTAACACAGTACAACAAGCTCAGGATTGTTATCTTCTGATAAAATCACAATCTCCAAATTCGTCCGTGACACTGCTACATGGACGTTTTAATTCCGTCGATAGAATGAGACATGAACAGCAGTCATTGAGTAAAGGTAATCAGTTTTTAATCGGTACTCAGGCGATCGAAGTAAGTTTGGATATCGATTATGATTTAATGATAACAGAACCTGCACCTTTGGATGCACTTTTACAAAGATTCGGACGTGTAAACAGACATGGTAAGAGACCACCGGCTTCGGTTTTCGTTTGCACCGAAGGTTCTAAATATGATAATAAAATCTATCCACAGGAAATTGTTGATAGAAGCCTAAAAGCATTACAAAAAATGGAAGTTATCCATGAATCGGATATACAAGGATTGATCGATGAAGTGTATCCTGACTGGTTTCCCGATCAAAGAAAGAAATTCGAAGAAATTAGAAAACTGTTTAATGATTCGTTAGCTTCATTACAACCTTATTCGGAGCATAAAGAAAGTGAAGAAGCCTTTTATGAGCATTTTACCGGGGTCCAAGTTTTACCCGGTTGTTTTTTCAGAAAGTATGTCGATCATATACAAAATGGAGAATTTGTTCAAGCTGAAGAGTTACTTGTGGGAATTCATGAAGGAACATTTAATAGTTTATTTCACAATCAGGAAACCACTTTTATAATTAGAGAAGCTTTCTCGATTTTAAGAAATGGAAAAGCAAAAACTGATTATGTTTTTGTTATATGTTGTAAGTATGATTCCGAATTAGGATTGTTGCTCAAAGAAAGAGAAGATTTTATCCATGATGATAATATGTTCTAATAAACTTTAAGCTGGTTTTTATGAATCAAAATCCAACCATTACAGCAACACAGATAAACTATTATTTCGTCTGCCACAGAGAACTCTGGCTTTTCTCCCACCAAATCAACATGGAGCAGAACTCGGAATTGGTGGAGTTGGGCAAGCTTTTGCACGAAAGCAGTTATCAGCGCGAAAAGAAGGAAATCCAGATCGGACCGATCAAGATCGATTTCATCGGGAGAGACGGCGTGATCCACGAGATCAAGAAGACACCGAGTGTGGAACAGGCTCATGCCTGGCAGGTGAAATATTACATCTGGTATTTGAAGCAATTGGGCGTGAACAACCTGCGCGGTGAGATCGATTATCCCAAACTGAAAAAGCGCACCGAGATCGAACTTCTGCCGGAAGATAAAGTGGAAATCGTGGAAATCCTGAGGAAGATCGAAGAGATAATCAACGCCGAAGAAGTCCCGCCGGTACTGAATAAAAGCCTGTGTAAGAAGTGCAGTTATTACGAGTTGTGTTATGTGTGAGAGGGGTGAAATACGGTTGATGGCTACGTTTGGCAACATCGCTTTCGGGAGTGAGTAGATGAAGAGAAACTTTTATATTTTTTCCAACGGACGTCTTCACCGCAAAGAGAACACATTATTTTTTACGGCTGAAAGCGGAGAGAGGAAAATCGTTCCCATCGAGACGGTACACAGTTTGTATGTGTTTGGCGAAGCCGACTTCAATGTAAAATTGCTGGATTTTCTTACACAGCATGAAGTTATGCTGCATGTTTTCAATTATTACGGATTTTATTCCGGCAGTTATATTCCGCGTGAAACTCTGCTTTCCGGTGAAGTAATCGTGCGCCAGGTCAAGCATTTCACGATGCCGTCCAAACAAATACCGCTGGCAAAAGAACTGCTCGCTGCCGTGGCAGCCAATATCCTGAAAAATCTGCAATATTATCAGAACCGGGGACGCGAGCTTTCCACCGAAATAGAAACGATCAGAAGAATAGCGCAAAGCCTTCCCACCTGCAAAGATACCGATGAACTGATGGGTGTGGAAGGTCAGATCCGGCAGGTTTATTACACCTGCTTTCCCAAAATAATTTCGCAGGATATCGAATTTGAAAAACGGGTGCGCCGTCCGCCTGATAACATGATCAACACGCTGATTTCTTTTGGAAATTCGCTGCTTTACACCACCACTTTGGGTGAAATTTACCAGACGCAGCTTCATCCCACGATCTCGTTTTTGCATTCTCCGGGGTATCGCCGCTTTTCACTGGCTCTGGATGTCTCGGAAGTCTTCAAACCAATTCTGGTGGATCGCATTATTTTCCGCCTTCTGAACAAAAACATGATCAGTGAAAAGGACTTTGAGCAGGAATTGAATTATTGTTATATGAAAGAGAAAGCAAAGAAGATTTTCCTGAAAGAATACGATGAACAACTGAGCACCACGATCAAGCACCGCCAGCTGGATCGCAGCTATTCTTACCGCTATCTGATTCGGCTGGAATGCTATAAACTCATCAA
>DAISYT010000310.1:0-3057 GCA_036825175.1 Candidatus Cloacimonadota bacterium | reverse complement strand
ATCCTGCGGAATGAGTGAAATGGTTTTCGCCAGTTCCTGTTTTTGCCAACGAGTCAAATCCTTGCCGGATAAGAGAATCCTGCCGGAAAGCGGCGGTAAATAGCCAATCAGCGCTTTTAATAAAGTGGATTTTCCAGCGCCGTTCGGTCCTAAAAGTGCACAAAACTCCCCCGCCTCGAAGCTCAGGTTCAGCTCTTCGATCACCTTTTTTGCCCGGTAACCCAGGCTTAGTTTTTCTATTTCTATTATTTTCATTTATATTAGCCTTTTTCATTCAATATCATTCCGCATTTATCCCCTCTCGAGAGGGGTGTACCGAAGTATTTCGGGACGGGGTGTGTCTTAATTCTTGATAAAGTAAAAAACATTTTATTTCCTATCAATATGTAAAAAATCTTAAATCGTTAATCAGAAATCCGAATTCCAAATTCTGACTTTTGAATCCCAACTTTTTTCAAAAAACAATTTGCCAATTCATACTAATTTTATAGGTTATCCCACAAGGAGATAAAAATGCAAATTTCGACGAAGACCGAATATGCTTTGAGAGCGCTCTCCGAGCTGGCTTTAAGCCAATCGGACAAGCCGCTTTCCATCGCAGAAATCTGCTCTAAGCAATATCTGCCACATAAATATGTGGAGCAGCTTTTCCGCAAATTAAAGAAAAGCGAACTGGTCGTCAGCAGTCACGGAGCACAAGGTGGTTATAATCTTACCAAGCCTGCTTCGGAAATTTCTCTGAAAAATATCATGCAGGCTGTAGATGAAAATTACCTGAAGAATTTCTGTTCAGAAAAGAGTCGAGCGGAGCATTGTCTCGGCACCAAATGCGGTTTTCATCAACTTTGGGATGAGATAAGAAGCGACCTGGAAACCTATTTTGATTCGATCAAATTGGATCGGATTATCGCCAAATTGGAGGATTAACGTGAAAAAATATTATTTTGATAATTGTAAAACGACTCAACCGGCACCGGAAGTGATCGAAGCGATGCTGCCGTATTTGAAAGAGAAATTCGTGTTGCCGGCAAATTTCGTTTTGGGCGGCAGTACGGCTGATGAAGAATTAGCCGGTTTCAAAAAGACCGTCGCCGCTTCGATCGGAGCTAAACCGGAAGAAATACACTTCACTGCCAGCGGTACTCTCGCCAATAACATCGCTATCAAAGGATTTATCAGTGAAAATGCCGGAAATGGCACCCACATAATCGTTTCCGTGATCGATTATCCCGATCTGCTGACCAATGCAGCTTTCTTTGAGAAGAGCGGATTCGATGTTACTTATTTGGGAACGGACAGCGAAGGATTCATCGACTTGGAGCAACTGAAAAATTCTCTGCGCAGCGACACGATTCTATTTATGACGACCTTCGTCAATCATACCGTGGGTTCCATTCAGCCGCTCAAAAAAATCCGCGAAATACTCGACACTGCCGATCATAAAATCGCCCTGCACGTCGATGCCGGACAGGCTTACGGCAAAATTCCCATCGCTGTGAACGAGCTTGGTATCGACCTGATGAGTTTCAGCGCTCATAAGATTCACGGACCGCAAGGTGTGGGAGCGTTGTATCAAAGAAAAGGCGTTCAGTTGGGACCGGTGATTCACGGCATTAACCGCCTGGATAATCATCAAACCGGCATGGTCAGTCTGGCTAATATTGCCGGATTTGCCAAAGCGGTGGAATTGGCTTTCGGAAATTTCGATGCCAATGTGAAGAAACTGCGGGAGCTTTCCAATTATCTTTTGGAAAGAATCGAATCCACCATTCCCTACACGCTTTTGAACGGACCGCGCGGCGAAGGCAGAACTCCTCACAACATCAATATTTCCTTTGATTTTATCGAAGGAGAAGCCATCATGCTGATGCTCGATCTGGCAGGAATATCCGTCGATACGGGCAGCGCTTGTGCTTCTCAGGGCTTGAAGCCGAATTACATTTTAATGGCAATGGGCAGAAATCACGAGCAATCGCACAGTTCCATGAAATTCACCATGAGTCGTTATAATACCAAAGAAGAAATCGATTATGCCGTGGACAAACTGGCTGAGATCGTAAAGGAACTCAGGCGCAGAAGTCCGCTTTATAAGGAGAAATAATGCAATATTCACAGAAAGTTTTAGACCATTTTATGAAACCGCACAACGTAGGAAAAATCGAGCATCCCGATGCGGAAGCGACCGAAGGAAGTCCCGCTTGCGGTGATCAGATTTCCATTCAACTAAAAGTGAATCCCGAAACCAAGATAATCGAAGATGTGAAATTCCAGTCTTACGGCTGTGCTTCCAATATCGCCACCGGTTCCATCATCACCGACATGGCAAAAGGTATGAATATCGAAGCAGCCAAAAAAATCACCTGGAAAGAAGCAGCCGACGAGTTGGACGGTTTGCCACCCGTAAAGATGCACTGTTCCGTGCTGGCAGTGGATACTTTGCGCAAAGCCATCAAAGATTACGAAGTAAAAAACCATCTGGCGGAAGCCGATGAATTCGATAAAGACAGCATTTTGGAAGAATTGAAAAAAGTTATCTATCCGCAGGTGGGCGAAGACATCGTTGCTTTGAAAATGGTAAAATACGTTGGATTGGAAGACGGCATTGCCATTATCGATCTGGAGATTCCCAAATTCGATAAATTCCGTGATAACGTCGTGGAAGAAGTTCGTGAGCATTTGGAGAAATTCCAAGAAATCAAGGATATAAAGATCACGATCTAATTTTTTCTGTTTTCCGGTTGGAATTGGGAAATCATTTTCCTGAAACAGCGTTAATTTTTACTCGTTCCCGAAAGTCATTTTGGGGAACGAGTTTTTTTATCATCAGATAATCGCTATTGATCAGGCTGATCGATTTACGATTCGGGATGATCGAACTAAATTCTTATCTCATCCATTTCTATGCAAATATGAAAGATCGATTTTTATAGCACCACACCCGATCAAATGAGCGAATGCGGTTATTTTTTCATCATAATCAAAATAAAAAACGGACAACCGATGAACGCTGTGATCACGCCTACCGGCAGTTCGATGGGCGCAATCGTTTTGGCGATA
>DAISYT010000309.1:2559-3070 GCA_036825175.1 Candidatus Cloacimonadota bacterium | reverse complement strand
AACAAATCGTTAAGCTGGACGAGCTGATCAAACTGATTCGCACCGACCTGAAAAAGAAGCCCGATAAAGCTGTCGCCTTCATGAATTCCTGGTTCGATTCCAACACCAAACTCTACATCGAGCAGCTCCTGCAAAGCGAATTAGGTTCTCATCAGGATCAACATAAACTCTTCAATATGCTCATTCCGGAACATAAAATCGAGTTTTTCCGCCAGGTCGTTCCATATTGTCGGGAACACGATTTGAAAGGATTTACTGCCGGTTCGTTCATGTTGGGAAGATTCCTTTGTACGCCTTATCCGGTGAAATTCTGGGATAGTTTTTCCGAAGATATCATCGTCTGGATGCTGAATGAATACGTGCTTTTTGAAAAATACATGACTGTGCTCGATCAGGTAGGCGAAAGAGAAGTGAACCGCGCAAGAAAAAGAATTTTGAAGGATGGTTTGGATAACATAAATCTAAAACTGAATAACGCTAAGACATTCACTTCGTTAAAGTTATGTGAACG
>DAISYT010000309.1:0-2549 GCA_036825175.1 Candidatus Cloacimonadota bacterium | reverse complement strand
CGCAGTCTGAAAAAAATCAAGAATTCGGCAAATGAAAACTGTTACGATCGTGAAACCATACTGCTGATCAATATTCTGCTGAAGCCGTTCGGAGATATTTACGATTATAATGATCCCTGGTCACTGGGGCAATTACGTTCGATCTGCGAGGAAGCCCGTCTTCTTCTACCCGGTAAGAATGAGATTTGAGCCGGACATAACTGCTTTTTATTTGACGGTTTGCGTGGTTCACATTTTGTGAATCGCAGAAAAAAGAAAGGAAAGATATTTATGGAATTGGAAAAATTACCGAATATCGGCAAAGAAGCTGCTAAGAAACTGCAAGAGGTAGGAATTAATGCTTCTGAAGATTTAATAGCAACCGGCAGCAAAGCAGCATTTTTAAAGATCAGAACGCAGTTGAACGATGGCTGCTTACATTTGCTTTATGCTTTGGAAGGCGCTGTGCAGGGAATTCCCAAGAAAGAACTTTCCAAAGAAAAGAAATCCGACCTGAAAAAATTTTTTAACGAATTAAATCTGGATAAATAATGAAAGAAGAATTGAAGAAAATACCGGCAGTAGATAAACTTCTGAATCTGGAAGAAAACAAAAATCTGGTTGGCAAATACGGTGATGAATTAGTAAAATTTGCTTTGCGCGGAGCTGTGGAAATCGAACGGGAAAACATTTTGGCAGGGAATAATTTTACCGGTTTGGAAAGCATTCTGAAGAGATCCCAAACGATCATCAAAGCGATTGCCGAACCGTCTTTGAAGCCGATGGTCAATGCCACCGGAGTCGTTTTACATACGAATCTGGCACGCGCTCCTCTCGGCGATTGGGTAGAGCAGCAGTTGCAGCCGATCTTATCCGGTTACAGCAACCTGGAATTCGATCTGGAAACCGGTAAACGCGGACAACGCAATAGCCACATTTCCGAATTGATCAAGTTCGTGACCGGCGCTGAAGATGCCGTGGTGGTAAATAACAACGCTGCGGCAGTGATGCTGTGTTTGAAGACTTTTGCCGAAGGCGGAGAAGCAATCATTTCCCGCGGTGAATTGATCGAGATCGGCGGTTCGTTCCGCATTCCCGATATTATGAAAGCCAGCGGCGCCACGATGATCGAAGTGGGCACCACCAACCGCACCCGGCTTTCCGATTATGAAAATGCCATTACCGACAAAACCAAAATCATTCTAAAAGCTCATAAATCAAATTATTACATCGGCGGGTTTACGGAAGAAGTGGAAATCGACGATCTGGTGAAACTGGCAAAAAAACACAACCTGATCTTTCTTTACGACCTGGGATCGGGACTTTTGAGTAAGCCGAAAGGACTTCCGTTGGAAACCGAACCGGACGTTCGCTCCACGCTGAAAGCCGGTGTGGATATCGTTACGTTCAGCGGTGATAAACTTCTGGGCGGACCGCAAGCCGGGATCATTGCCGGAAAGAAAAAATATGTTTCCAAAATCGCCAAAGCTCCGATGATGCGGGCTTTACGCGTGGGTAAAATGACCATCGCCGCTCTTTCTGCCGTGATCCGATGCTATCTGAAAGATGAGGATTTACTCACAAAAATCCCTGTTTTCGAAATGCTGAATCGCGACGAACAGAAATTGCAAAGGCTGGCAGAAAAGCTTTCCGAAGAATTGCATAAGACCGGCATTCCCAATGAAATAGTCGATAGCACGGCATTTGCCGGAGGCGGTACCCTTCCCCACCTGGAAATAAACAGCAAAGCCGTAAAACTGACCGGCATTCATTCCCCTAAAATAGTATTTAATAAACTTCTGCAGCTCGATCGTCCGATTTTAGGAATCTTGCGGGAAGGCAGCCTGCTTTTTGACGTTCAAAGTATTTTTGAAAAAGATATAAATTACATTTTAGAAGCCATCGCAGCTGTGATCGGGGATAATTAATGGAATTTTTATGCGTGGGAATCGGAGGCTTCCTGGGAGCGATGCTCCGCTACGGAATCTCCAAAATAATACATGAAAACCTGCCAAACAGTCACATTCCGCTGGGAACTATCGCGGTAAATGTGATCGGCGCTTTTTTGTTGTCGTATTTGCTTTCGGCAAACTTCTTTAAATCTAATTTATCCACTCATACGGTGCTGTTGCTGGGAACCGGTTTTTTGGGTGCTTTTACCACTTTTTCCACTTTCACGCATGAAACACTGATAGTTTTCGAGCAATCGATCGGCAAAGGATTTCTTTATGCCGCCGTCATGTTGATCGCCGGGTATGGCAGTGCGATTGCCGGTTATACCTTGGGAAAGGTGAGCGGATAAATTACCAAAATCTATGTAGATTAGAAATTCAACTTCTATATTACTTACTTTTTATAGAATCTCTCCACCTTTCTTCACGATAAAAAAGTTTTTTCATAATTCATAACTTATTGCAAATAAGTTAAATATAACCATGGCAATTATCATTGTTACCTCCTGCATATTTCATCGTCATTCTGAGGTTTACCTGCCGAAGCTTGAGCGAAGGCAGGTCTCTTTCATTCGCCTTGACGAAGAATGATCCAACCTTGAAAAGACTTAATGACAG
>DAISYT010000308.1:0-3084 GCA_036825175.1 Candidatus Cloacimonadota bacterium | reverse complement strand
TTGAAGGCGGATTCGATATCGTCTGTGAAGAGAACGGCTTCTTCATTGGTTTTGCAGGTAAGGCACCATTCTGCTCCGAAATCCACGAAAACAGGTTTATTTTCATTCACATATTTTTCTACGAGTTCGGGCTCGAATTTTTGCCATTCCCTGGGATAGTGAGCTGTGCCGGAAGCTGTCATATCGGTTTGTTTAAAATGTAAAGTAAGAAAACCGCTGCCAATGGCGATGATCAGAGCGATGATGGCATAAGTCCATTGTTTTCTTCTGGAGAATTCCGGTCGGGCGAAGCGTCCGTACAGCCAAGCCGCAAAGCCCAGAACGATCAGGTAGAAGATAACTTTCAACAGGTTGTCTCCGCCGATGAGAAAGTATAATGAACGCAGCAGATACCAACCGGTCAGAAGTAGCAGAAATCCCATCACTTCTTTAAAAATGTTCATCCATTCGCCCGGTCTGGGAATAGCTTTAATGGCTTTGGGCCAAACTCCCAATAAAATGAACGGAAACGCCAAACCGAGTCCGATCAGGATGAAGAAGATAAAGATCATTACGGGTGGTTGCGAAAAAGCAAATCCGAGAGCCGGTGCCAAAAGGGGAGCCGTGCAGGGAGTTGCCAATAATACGGCAAAAATTCCGCTGAAGAAAGACCCGGAATAACCGCCCTTGGAAGAAGCTTTAGTTGCCATGCCCATGCCGGGAGCACGAATGATGAAAACGTCGAACATGGAAAGTGAGAAGATGAAAATCATGATTAACAATGCCATCACAAATCCGGTATTCTGGAATTGAAATCCCCAGCCCACGCTTTCTCCGGTGGCTTTTAAAATCACGATAACCAAAGCCAGAATTATAAAGGAAACCAAAATTCCCAAAGTGTAAGCCATCGAACTGCGGAAAATCTGGCTTTTATTTTGCTGACTTTGTTTCACCAAACTCATCGCTTTAATGGACAATACGGGCAGCACGCAGGGCATCACATTCAAAATCAATCCGCCCAAAAATGCCATGATCAAAAACTTGAGCATTCCTGACTGAGCCGGTTGTTCGGCAGGTTGAGAAGGAGTATTTCCCAACGTGAAACTGAGTTTATACTCGAATTCTTCCGGCATCATGCAACTACCGGTATCCAGGCAAATCTGGAATCCGGCGTACACGATCAGTTCCGGTTTGCCAGCGAATTCCGGGCTTACATAAAACATCTTGGTAAGTTGTACTTTTCCGTGATATTCGATATATCCGTCTCCGGTTTTATTGCCTTCGGGATAAACTGTCGGCTCGAAAGTGATTCCTTCTGCCGGTTCCACCTCTACAAAGAAAAGATCTTCCTGCAGGCTTTGGTGCATACCGGCAGGAATATTATACGTGACAACGATTTGATTATCGACGATTTCTGCAGAGACAATATTTTCAGGAATGTATTCCTGAGCGAACAAGCTAAACGCTGCAAGGAAGAGCGTTATAAGAATTGTAACTCGCTTCAACTTCTATTTCCTCCATAAATCTTTTTTATTAATTTTATCATATCAAACTTCAATGCAAAACATGTTCCCGAATTCACTTCAATTCGATTTTTTCTTTATTTAGAAATTCGGTTACGGAAAGCGACTTGTCCCAGAAATGGTAGAACGTCTCGATCAGCGTTTCTGCCAGATCGGGATGCTCAATCACGAGATAGGTAAGATTTTCTTCGGGATTGATCTGATTGGTCATGGAAAACATGGAAGTATGATCGTCGAAAATATGCAATTTGATCGGTAGGTGATAAAGGACGCGAATTTCTTCGCCATTGTCCTCAAAATTTTTCATCTGTTGCGCAAAAAATTCCAGGTTATCCGCTTCCACCTCGTAGATCGATTTGAAGATCACGCCTTTGTTCATGCTCGCTTGTTGTTCTTCGTGAATATCGACGGATTTCGTCATGGCATACGGTTCTTTGCAGAAAGAAAGAACAAATTTTCGGGCTGCCAGTTCCAGATTGTGATGCTTCTTGATAATGCTGGCGGGCGTACTGAAAACCTGAATAAAATCCAAAGGCGAACTTTTCTTTTTGTTGGAATCATAAATGGGGGAGAGTAAATCCGGTAATCCGGTGATCATTTCGAGTTTATTTTTTTCTTCTTCGATCATTTTTTGGAAGGCGATTCCGGGTTCGATGGCTTCAAATTTTCGTACTTTGCCCAGCTTTTCGATGCACAATCCCTTTTGTGCCAAAGCCGTTAGAACCGAATATATTTTAGAACGGTTCACGCCGGCACAATATGCGATCTCGGTAGCTGTGAATTGGTGCTTACGCAACAGACAACAATAAACTTTTGCTTCGTTTTCCGTCAGCCCGATACTGATCAGTTTATCGACGAACGACCTCATAAAAAAACTCCCTCCAAAAGGCTGTTGCACCTTTTGGTGTAACAATAAATTTAGAGGGATTGTGTCAATGCTTTTTTAAGCGGAAACGAATAATGATTTATAAAAAGCTGTATGACAATCAGTAGGGCATTTAGACGTTTTTTCAGTTTGTGTTTTTGGGGAATGAAATCAGCGATGAGTTTTGAAAAAAAAGTGAATTTGATATCTGGTAGAAAGGCAGACAACCTGGGAGAGCAATCTGCCGGATTATGCTGCTACGATAGACCTCGTCGAAATAAAAAAAACTTCCGAAGCTAGTTTTAAAGCCACGGAAGTTTTATTATCAAAAAAAAGGATATTAGATTACTTCATCAAAATCATTTTCTTCGTTTCCAGATATTTTCCACTTTTCATTTTATAAAAGTAAATTCCGCTGGAAACAGCTTTGCCGTTGTCATCAGTTCCGTTCCAGACCACAGAATGCCGGCCGGCTGCAAGCTGAGCATTGAGAAGCTGTTTCACTTTCTGTCCTTTCAAATTGTAAACAGAAATCTCCGTGTTCTCCGTGCTCTCCGTGGTGAAAAACGAGATCGTGGTGGTGGGATTGAAGGGATTCGGATAGTTCCCGGATAATTCATCCTTAGCAATGAGCTGTCCATTATTTCCTGTTCCGTTATAATCAAACGGACAGCTAACTCTGGCAGAAGTGCCTTCATCATAAACGGCTTCCACTCC
>DAISYT010000307.1:0-3092 GCA_036825175.1 Candidatus Cloacimonadota bacterium | reverse complement strand
TCAAGTTCAAAGGCGGTAAAGGTGTGGCGACTTCTGCCGGAGTTTTCATCGCTCTCACCCCCCTCCCGGTAGCCATCGCTTTTGGTGTGTTCCTCGTTACGGTAGCTTTCAGTCGCTATGTTTCACTCGGTTCGATCCTGGCTGCGATCGCGCTGTTCTGCGTGGAATTATTTGTAAATATTCAAAGTTCTTTTTCCCAACCGGAATATCTGATCTTCGTCTTTTTGATCGCTTCCTTCATCATTTTCAAACATAAAGCGAATATCAAAAGATTACTGGCAGGAAATGAAAATAAAATCAGTTTCAAAAAAGTGGAGAAAAAATAAATGTGTGGAATTATTGGAATTTTTAATCATGCAAATGCTGCCGAACTGGCAACTTTAGGGCTTTTTGCCGAACAGCATCGCGGACAGGAAAGTTGCGGGATGGCAGTGAACGACGGAAAAACAATCCGTCTGTGTAAGAAAATGGGATTGGTGAAAGACGTTTTTACCAGCGAAAAATTGCAGAATCTTCCCGGCAATATCGCCATCGGTCACGTGCGTTATCCGACTCGTGGCTCTTCTTCCGTTTACAATTCGCAACCGCATATCGTGGAAACACTTTCCGGTCCTTCCTATGCGCTTGCCAGCAACGGCGATATCGTGAATTATTCCGAGATCAGGCAGCATCTCGAATCCAAAGGAGTTTATTTTGCCAGCGGAAACGACGGCGAGCTGCTTTTGAAATATATCGTTTATTATGTGGAAAAAGAAAATTTTTCCATTCCCGATGCGATCCGTCTGCTCATGAAATACTTCAAAGGTGCCTATTCCACCGTGTTGGGCACAAAAACCGAAATGTATCTTTTCCGCGATCCTTACGGATTTCGTCCCATGAATTACGGTAAAACGAAGGATGGTGCTATGGCAGTAGCTTCGGAAAGCTGCGCTCTGGACATTCTTTATATGGATTGGGTGCAGGAAGTTAATCCGGCAGAAATCGTCGAAATCAATATGGATGGAATCCAGATTTATAAAAATGATCCGTTGACATTCAGAAAAACGGAAAACGAAAAACACTGTATTTTTGAACATATCTATTTTTCCCGACCCGACAGCATCAATTACGGCGAGAATGTATTCGAAGTGCGGGAAAACATCGGTGCTCAACTGGCAATGCAGGATGACGATATAACTCCCGACGCCGTGGTTCCCGTTCCCGATTCCTCCAATTTCATCGCTTTGGGTTATGCCCGACAAAAGAACATCCCTTTCAGTTTGGGATTGATCCGAAATCATTATGTGGGAAGAACTTTCATCAAACCGGAACAAACCGTACGCGACGAAAGTGTTTATCAAAAATTCAATGTGCTGCCCAAATTTTTTAAAGACAAAAAAATTGTGTTAATCGACGACTCCATCGTACGTGGAACTACCATTCGCAAGCTGGTAAAGATGATCAAGAAAGCCGGGGCAAAAGAAGTTCACATTCGGATCGGTTCTCCTGCCGTGAAATTCAGTTGTTTTTACGGCATCGATACACCGACGCGAGAGGAATTGGTGGCAAACCGTCTTAGCGTGCAGGAAATAGCAGATTACACCGGCGCCGACAGTTTACGCTATCTTTCCATGGAAGCTTTGCGCAAAGCCGTTTCCGAACCACAAAAATATTGTTACGCCTGCTTTGACGGCGAATATCCGGTAATATGAACCCAAAATTAAAAACCCGGCAGGAAATCAGCAGCATCGTACAAGAAATCAAAAAGCAGGGTAAAAACATCGTTTTTACTAATGGCTGCTTCGATATTCTGCATGCCGGTCACATCCAATATTTGCAGGAAGCAAAAAAACTGGGCGATGTTCTCATCGTCGGGCTGAACAGCGATGCTTCCGTAAAAAGGCTGAAAGGCGACGAACGTCCGATCAATAATGAAACCGATCGAGCCATCGTTCTCAGCGCTCTCACCTGCGTGGATTATGTAGTAATTTTCGAGCAGGATACACCACTCGAATTGATCAATCTGATCCTTCCCCACTTTTTGGTGAAAGGCGGCGACTGGATACCGGAAGATATTGTGGGCTCCGATATCGTTATCGCCAGCGGTGGCATCGTCAAATCTCTTCCCTATAAAGAAGGATATTCCACAACCCGAATTATTAAAAAAATGAGGATCTAATGGAACAGGTAAATCAGGAAGATTTGGCTGTAGTAAAAGAAGTGCACCCGCATTTTATCTTGGTGGAAATGCAAAGAGGTGAAGCCTGTGCAAGTTGCGGTTTGCATGGATTCTGCCACACTGCCGACAATCCTGTAACCCATAAAATCTACACCGAAGAAACGTATCGGGTGGGCGATTTGCTTCAAATAGAAATTTCTGCCGGAGTGCGCATCGTCACCTCCCTTCTGGTTTTTCTGGTGCCGATCCTGCTGATGATCCTGTTTTATACCGTTGCCCGTTTCGCGCTGAATTTTTCTGATTCTCTTGCCATTCCCATCTCGTTCGGAGGATTACTGTTAAGCGGATTAATCATTGCCGTTATCGACAAGAAATACGGCAGAAAAGTAAATTTTGAAATCAAAAATAAGGTAGAAAAATGAAGATACATCTCAACGAAATGGTGTTTTACGGCTATCATGGCGTTCATCCCGAAGAACGCATTCTCGGTCAGCGTTTCATCGTTAATTTCACCTATGAATCCGATCCTGATCATGACGGTGAAATCAAACATCTGGAAGATACGATCGATTATACCAAAGTTTATGAAATTATCAAATTCACCCTGGAAAAACGGGAATTTTTTCTCTTGGAAATCTGCGCCAATACTATTTTGGAACGCATTCTGGAAGAATTTCCATCCATTATTTATGCCAATGTTCGCATCAAAAAACCTTCCGTTCCCATCAACGGCTCTCTGGATGCCGTGGAAGTGGAAATGGAGCGATTCCGAAAATAACCGATAAAACAGAAAAAGGGACAAAAACATGATCTGTTATCTGGGTTTAGGTTCCAATCTGGGAGACCGCAAAGAGTATATCAGTCAGGCGATTTCGCGTCTGGCAGCTCATGCCGGCATCCGGATGTTGAAGTGCAGTTCGATCATCGAAACTTC
>DAISYT010000306.1:0-3097 GCA_036825175.1 Candidatus Cloacimonadota bacterium | reverse complement strand
TACGGACATTACGTGAAAGGTAATACGCTCGATCTGAATCTGTTGCGCAGTCCGCAGGATACCGACAAGGAAGCCGATCAGCATAAACACACATTTATTTATGCTTATTATCCGCACGAGGGCAGCCTGATCGAATCGGTTGTTTTGAAAGAGGCACACCTTTTAAATAGTCCGCTCATCATTCGTCCCATCGCTGAACTGCCGTCAGAAAAACAGAAAAGCTTCTTCCGGGTGGAAGGCGACGGCGTGAAGATCGAAACGGTGAAACCGGCAGAAGACGGTAACGGCATTATTTTACGGCTTTATGAAACCGATGGAAAGAGTTGCAGCATCAGGCTGGAAATGTGGAAAGACTGGCAGAAACTGATCGAAACCGATATGCTGGAAAACGATGAAATGGAAATCGAACTGGATAGATATTTTGGTGAACTGCTGTTCGAGCCTTTCGAGATCAGAACGTTCAGAGTGATATTTTAGCCACCGAGTTGCACCGAGAAACACCGAATAACCGGACTTGCCTCAATGCGCAGGCTTGAGGTAAGAACTGTTTGGAATAAAGCTATCGTTGATGTTCAACACAGATTCACTGAGACACAGAGAAGACCTTGAGGATAATCGCAAACCTCCGCAATCGTTGGATTTAGCCACCGAGTTGCACCGAGAAACACCGAATAACCGGACTTGCCTCAATGCGCAGGCTTGAGGTAAGAACGGTTCGGAATAAAGCTATCGTTGATGTTCAACACAGAGTCACTGAGACACAGAGAAGACCATGAGGATAATTGCAAAACTCCGCAGGAGTTAGGATTTAGCCACCGAACTTCTCCGAAAGGCACTGAAAAATTCCCCTCTTGAGAGGGGTGCGGCTTTAGCCGTGGGGTGTGTAAAACCTAAAAGAGCAAAAAAACAAAATCGAGGCACAAAGGTGCGGCTTTAGCCGTGGGGTGTGTAAAACCTCCGCAATGGTTGGGATTTTGCCACCGAATTTTCGCCGAAAAACACCGAAACAACCGGACTTGCCTCTATGCGCAGGCTTGAGGTAAGAACGGTTGTTCGACACTGACAATACATTCTCATTCCAATCCCCACCTTCTTTTTCATTGCCAAATTATCTTCCCAAATTTTTTCTCGGTTCCATAAAAAAAATTTCAGGAGTATCAAGATGACGATCGATAAACGCATCGAAGCTTTGCGGGAGTTGATGAACGAACATGGTTTCTCTGCCTGCATCATTCCCAGTTCGGATGCTCACCTCAGCGAATACGTAGCCGAACACTGGCAAGCCCGAAAATGGATTTCCGGGTTCACCGGTTCCGCCGGAACGATGGTGGTAACTTTGCAAAAAGCCGGACTTTGGGTGGACGGACGTTACTTCATTCAGGCAGAAAAGCAGATAAAAAATACCGAAATCATTCTTTTTAAAATGCGGCAGCCGGGTGTGCCGGATTACCCGGACTGGTTGTACGACGAATTGGAAGAAGGCGATGAAATTTGCGTGGATGGCTCGGTTTTTAGTGTGAATAATATCAAAAGTATGGAACAGAAATTCAGCCGGAAAAATCTAGATATTGTTACCAAATACGATCTGATCGACCGCATCTGGCAGGATCGTCCGCCGATCCCCGTTTCTCAGGTTTTTCTGCATGAAGATAAATTTGCCGGCAAATCACGCACGGAAAAGATCGAAATGATTCGGGAAGAGATGAAGAAAGAAAATCTGGATTATCATCTTTTCACCTCGCTGGATGACATCGCCTGGCTGTTCAATATTCGTTCCAATGAAATCAAATACAGCCCCGTCACCATTGCGTTTGCCGTCGTTGCTACGGACTCGGTTCATCTGTTCATCGATCCTCAAAAAATTTCAAGCGACGTGCAATCAGGATTGCAACCTGTTTCCATTCATTCTTATGAAGAAATCACCGATTTCCTCGCCCAACTGGAAGCGGGAAAATCCATTCTCATCGATCCTAATAAAACCAATATCAACTTAAAAAATGCTATTCCCAAAGAATGCAAAATCGTGGAAAAACAGCATCTTTCCACCCTGATGAAAGCGATCAAAAATGAAAAAGAAATAGAAAATCTGAAACGCTGCCAAATTCGGGACGGCGTGGCGATGGTGAAATTTTTGTATTGGTTGGACAGCAACCTCGGCAAAACCAAAATTACCGAAATGAGTGCTGCGGAAAAAGCGGCGGAATGCCGCTCCCAGGGCGAATATTTCTTCGATCTTAGTTTCAATTCCATTTCGGCTTATCAGGCAAATGCCGCCATGATGCATTATGCGCCTTCCCACGAAAATGAAGTGGAACTGCAGCCGGAAGGTTTCTACCTGCTGGACAGCGGCGGAAATTACCTGGACGGCACCACCGACATTACGCGTACAGTCGTTTTGGGAAAGCTTTCGCACGAGATGAAACGCGATTTTACGTTGGTTTTGCAATCACACATCGATTTGGCAAAAGCACACTTTCTGGCGGGAGCCACCGGAGCTAATCTGGATGTTTTGTCACGGCATCCCATGTGGCAGGAAGGGCTGGATTACAAATGCGGCACCGGGCACGGAGTGGGCTTCTTTTTGAATGTGCACGAAGGACCGCAGAATTTTAGCCAGAGCCTGATCAATGTACCGCTAAAACCGGGCATGGTCACTACCGACGAACCGGGAATTTACCTAGAAAATAAATACGGTATCCGCACGGAAAATACGCTGCTGTGCGTGGAAGACCGCAAAACCGATTCGGGGCAATTTTACAAATTTGAAGTCATTTCTTACTGTCCCATCGATCTGCGGGCAGTTTTGCCGGAAATGCTGAACGACTCTCAGAAAAAGTGGCTAAATGATTATCATGCCATGGTTTTTGAAAATTTGTCGCCCTTCCTGGATGAACCGGAAAAGCACTGGCTGCAAGAGCAGACGCAAGAAATCTAAGATTATAAACTATAAACCTTGAAAGGATTTACCAGGTTTTTTCTCGCTAAATCCTTTCAAGGTTAGATATTCTCACAAACCAACCTGTCGTTATATTTCCCCGCCAAAAATAAAGAAAATTCTTAAATTTGACTATTCCCCTGGCAGAGCCAAGGGGTATTT
>DAISYT010000305.1:0-3098 GCA_036825175.1 Candidatus Cloacimonadota bacterium | reverse complement strand
ATTTACGATATCACGGAAGGAAAGCATGAGATTTTGGGAGAAATCGTTCACCACGGACAGGAAATTATCATCGCCAAAGGCGGCAACGGCGGACGTGGCAATACCAGATTTAAAAGTCCTACCAACAAAGCTCCCCGCTATGCTAAACCGGGTGGCAATGCCGAATACAGAGAAATCGAACTGGAATTGAAACTGATGGCAGATGTGGGATTGGTGGGATTTCCCAATGCCGGCAAATCCACTCTGCTCAGTAAAGTTTCGGATGCCCGTCCCAAAATCGCCGACTATCAATTCACCACTTTGGAGCCGTCTCTCGGCGTGGTAAAGGTGAGTGATTACGAGTCTTTCGTGATGGCGGATATTCCCGGTATTATCGAAGGCGCGCACGACGGCAAAGGTCTGGGCGATCAGTTCTTGCGGCATATTCAGCGCACCAAAACTCTGCTTTTCCTGATCGATATCAATTCCGCCAATCCTTTCGATGATTACCAAGCTTTGAAAAAAGAGCTGCATCTCTACGATCCGTATCTCGATAAAAAACCGCATCTTATCGTTCTGAGCAAAACCGATACTCTTACCTCCGAAGAAGTAGAAAAACGTTTGAATACATTGAAAAACGAATTTGAAACGAAACTGCACGAGCAGATTTTGTCCATTTCGTCCGTGAGCGGAAATAATCTGCTAACGCTGAAACGTATGCTTTTTGCCATGATCAAAACATTCGATGCGGAAGAGGAGTAACACATGAAACCGAAGATTTTTGTGACCCGAAGCTTGCCCGAGCCTGCCATGCTAAAACTGGCGGAAGATTTTGAAGTGAGAGTCAATCCGTTCGACCGGGCAATGACAAAATGTGAAATTTTGGAGGGCACAAAATGGTGCGACATCCTGCTTTGCCTGCTTTCCGACAGCATCGATGCCGATATCGTTAGATGTAATCCCAACCTGAAAGGAATCGTAAATTACGCCGTCGGTTTCAATAACATCGATGTGGCGGCAGCTACCAAATTGAAAATTCCGGTAACCAATACTCCCGGCGTGCTTACCGCTGCTACAGCGGATTTGGCTTGGGCTTTGATTTTCGCAGTTGCCCGTCGTGTACCGGAAGCGGACGAATTTATGAGATCGGGAAAGTTCCAAGGCTGGGCTCCCCTGCTGTTTCTGGGCAGCGATATAACCGGTAAAACTTTGGGAATTATCGGCGCTGGCAGAATAGGAACTGCTGTGGCAAAACGAGCTGTCGGATTCGATATGAAGATTCTCTATTGTAACGATGTTCATGCCATTTCAGCAGAAATTCCGGCGGAGAGAGTTGCTCTGAACGAGCTTTTAGAGCGATCCGATTTTATAACTATCCACGCTCCTTTGGTGCCTTCTACCAAACATCTTATCGGAGAACGTGAACTGAAAATGATGAAGAAGACAGCTTTTCTCATTAACACAGCACGCGGGCAAATCGTGGATGAAAAAGCTTTGGTAAAGGCTTTGCAGGAAGGCTGGATTGCCGGAGCCGGACTGGACGTTTATGAAAATGAACCGGAAATGACGGAAGGCTTGAAAGAGTGCAAAAACGCGGTTCTTCTGCCACATCTGGGCAGTGCGACCAACGAAACCAGAACCAGGATGGGTCTGATTTGCGCAGAAAATGCCAAAGCGATTTGGGACGGCAAGAAACCGCCGCAGATCGTGAATGCGGAGATTTATTAATTCCCTTTTCGAGAGGTGTATTTAATAGATTCTGTGGTCGAACAGCATAGCGACATTCTGGTTTCGCATAATTGATTATGAGGAATCTAAATAAAATCAGAGCCTGGCTGCAATTGCTGTCAGCTCCGGAAATCGGCAATGCCACTACGATTAAGCTGGCGGAGCTTTATGGAGAACCGATCACTTTTATCGGTAAGCCGGATATTTTTCTGGAAAATGAAACCGTTCCGGGAGTGGCAAAAAATTTTCTTTCCGATCCGCCAGAGCCCAAGAACTGGCTGCAAACCGCAAAATTGATCGATAGATATGAAATCGAATTTGTTTCCATTTTAGACGACGATTATCCCAGCCAGCTCAGAAATATTTTCGATCCACCACCGTTTCTGTTTTACCGCGGACATTTATATAAAGACGATCTGCGCCGTACCATGGCAATTGTGGGAACGCGCAAAGCCAGTCCGTACGGTAAGCAAATGGCGCAGCAAATCGGGGAAGATTTGGTGCGGGCAGGATTCACGATTGTGAGCGGTTTGGCTTACGGTATCGATGTTATCGCTCACATGAGCGCTTTGAATCAGAATGGTAAAACCATTGCCGTTATGGGAACGGGTGTCGATCAAATCTATCCACCGGAAAACCGGGAAATCGCCGAAGAAATCATTCAAAACGGAGCGATTCTTTCGGAATATGTGCCCGGCAGTAAAGCGGAAAAATGGAATTTTCCCACTCGAAATCGCCTGATCAGTGGACTCAGTCTGGGCAGTTTTATCATCGAAGGTTCCAAGAAAAGCGGCGCACTGCTCACCGCCAAATTTGCCATGGATCAAAATCGGGATGTATTTGCTTTGCCAGGTGATATCAATCGCCAGCAGGCATAAGGTCCAAACTATTTGATCAAATTTGGATCAAAAATCCTAACTTCTGCCCAGGATATTTTGGAAGAATACGATCTGGTGCTTGATGAGCAAACCCGTCTCTTCCCGGAACTGACGGAAAAAGAAGATAAAATCTATCAAATTCTGCTGAATAACAAACCGGAAATGTACTTCGACGATTTATTGATAAAAGGCGGCATGAATATCGGCGAGCTGTCTTCCATCCTGCTGAATCTGGAACTGAAAAATGTGATCAGGAAGATTCCTGGAAACAAGATCGTGGCGATGTACTGATTTGCGATGCCTGACCAAAATGCACGCAAATGCAATATAGTCATGACATTTTTGCAAAGTGGTGCAAAAAAGTCGAAAATCATATTGAGAGTTCCGACAAAAACGTTTCTGCTTTCCTGATGGTGATATTATCTTTTATTCTTTCTTTGTTCAAATAGCGCACTACCTGCGTCGCCGGAATATTGTATTTATTTTGAAAATAATACAAACTGTTACTTAAGG
>DAISYT010000304.1:0-3137 GCA_036825175.1 Candidatus Cloacimonadota bacterium | reverse complement strand
TCACTGACCAAACAATATATCGCACTTTTTGCGGCTGAAAAAGTTAAACTGGATTTTGAGAACGAGGCTGTGGAAGAAATTGCCGAATTTGCTGCTGCCGCCAACGAAAAGATGGAAGATATCGGTGCCCGCCGCCTGCATACAATTATGAATGCGTTGCTGGACGATTTTCTCTTCGATATGCCGGACACCAATTTCAAGAGCGTTACCATCACCAAGAAAATGGTTACCGAAAAACTCGCTCGCATCATCGAAGATGAAGATTTGAGCAAGTATATTTTGTAAGATGAGAAATGTGATGTGGCATTGTCTTTAGAGTGTTGAGAGGAATGATGAAATGAATAATTCACCATATTTCCCTAAAATCATTATTGGAGATTGTAAGGAAAAGCTAAAAGAAATTGAAGATAATTCGGTCGATCTTATCATCACATCCCCTCCTTATGCCGATAGCAGAAAGAATACGTATGGAGGTATTCATCCCGATAAATACGTGGAATGGTTTCTGCCCATTTCAAAAGAATTATATCGAGTCCTAAAACCGAACGGAACTTTCATTTTAAATATTAAAGAGAAAGTAACCAACGGAGAAAGAAATATCTATGTTTTAGAGCTAATAATCGAAATGAAGAAACAAGGATGGTATTGGACAGAGCAATTTATTTGGCATAAAAAAAATTCCTATACCGGTAAGTGGCCCAACAGATTTAGAGATTCTTGGGAAAGGCTCTTGCAATTTAACAAAGAGAAAAAATTCAATATGTATCAGGAATCCGTGATGGTACCTGTTGGTAAATGGGCTAGAGCCAGACTAAAAAACTTAAGCGAAACCGATAAAATGAGAGATGACTCAAAAGTTGGAAGTGGATTTGGTAAAAACATTTCCAATTGGATTGATCGCGATAAAGTTTATCCTACGAATGTGCTATATATGGCAACTGAATGTAATAATAAAAATCATAGCGCTGTTTTCCCTGAAAAGTTACCAGAATGGTTTATAAAATTATTCTCAAAGCAAGACGATGTCGTTTTAGACCCTTTCGTTGGTTCAGGGACTACTTTAAAAGTGGCACACCGATTGAAAAGAAAGTCCATTGGAATTGAAATTCTACCAGAATATTATGAGATAATTCTATCCAATATTCAAAATAAAAATAAAGCTCAATTGGAGATAAATTATGATGAAGATTAGTTTGGATGAAATTAACAAGTATATAGAAAATAACATCGATGATTTTCATCAAAAAAGATTGGAAAAATTAGAAAAATTAAAACTCAAAGTAAACTTGAAAAGAAAAAATCCTTACTTATTTAGGGCAAAAAATTTACTAACTTCTCACGATATTGTAAAAAAATTACTCGACGCCTATTTATCCTCTCAAGAAGAAACAATTTTCGGCGATTTTTTAGAAGGTTTGGCAATCTTCATAAATAATAAGGTTTTTGGAGGAATCAAATCAGGAATTACCGGCATCGATCTGGAATTCATCAAGAATGATATCAGGTATCTTGTTTCAATAAAATCAGGACCAAATTGGGGCAATAACAGCCAAATTACTAAAATGAAACAGAATTTTAAAACAGCAAAAAAGACGATAAGAACTAATAACCCCAACCTACAGGTCGAATGTATTAATGGATGTTGTTATGGAAAAAACAAAAAACCTGATAGGGGTGAATATTATAAAATATGCGGTCAGGAATTTTGGGAATTTATCTCCGGAATTCCGAATTTATATATCGATATTATCGAACCCTTGGGACATAATGCTAAACAAAAAAATGATGCTTTTATGAAATCGTATGCCAAGGTAATTAACATTTTCACTCAGAGATTTACCGATGAGTTTTGTACTGATGGAGAGATTAATTGGCAGAAGTTGTTAGAATTTAATTCATCTAAAGAAATATAATGCTTTCAGGAGTAATCAAATGAAAAAAATAATTCTTTTATTGCCGCTTCCCTTACTGTTATTCACTTTCTTATCGGCAGAAGAAATCATTACCGTAAATCTGCCTGCCCAAGAAGCAATTGTTCTGCAACCCTACACCACTTACGATTGCGATAAGATCGACGAATCCAGCACCATCATCAAAAGTCGTAATTGGGATAACCTTTACTGGACTTTGAACGATTCCGGAGGAAAGAACCTGCTGTTTCCTTTTAATCGACAGGGACAGCTTTACCGGGCGGAATGGTACAAAGATAATCAGAGCGGCATTTATTTGAACGGAGCGCTCAATATCGATTGGGAAGAAATGGCGGTGGATAACAGCGGAAATATTTATGTTTGCGATACCGGAAATAACGATAATGCCCGTCGCGATCTTTGTGTTTATCAGCTCAAAGAGCCTTATCCGGAATTTACCGGAACCGTGAATTATCTGCTTAAATATCATGTTTATTATCCGGATCAAACCACCTTCCCTTCCAAAATAAAGAATTTCGATTGTGAAGGTGTTTTCTGGGCAAACGATCATCTCTATTTCCTTACCAAACATCGTTCCGATGAAAACACCAAATTGTATCGTCTGGATAATCCCGATCCGCTCCAAGAAAATCCTCTCACCTACCTTGCCACCTTTGCCATTCACGGCATGATTACTGCTGCCGACGCCACTGCGGACGGCAAGAAACTGGCAATTCTTACCTACGATAATGTTTGGGTATTTCAGGTGGAAAGCGGAGACGATTATTTTCACGGTAAAATCAGTTGGCTGCCGATCTCTGCCCGGCAATGTGAAGGCATCTGCTTCGACGATGATCAAACTCTCATCATCACGAATGAACAGAGAGAATTTTTCGAGATCGATCTAAACGATATGATGGTGATCGGAAGGTAATATGAAATTTAAAACCATCCTCATCCTGCTTCTTTTCGTTCTGATCGTGATTATTTTCGTACAAAACACGGAAGTCGTTGATTTTAAAGTATATTTTTGGAAACTCAGTATGTCCCGCATCATTCTCTATCCGGCAATTTTAGTAATAGGATTTATCATCGGTTACATTACAGCCAAGATTAATCGTCGTAAATTGCTGAAAAATAAAATCCGGAAATTATCGGAACAAACCGGCAGGATGGATGGCAACACACAAATTTGAAATAATCCTCAATCCCATCGCGGAAAAGGAA
>DAISYT010000303.1:0-3152 GCA_036825175.1 Candidatus Cloacimonadota bacterium | reverse complement strand
TCTGGAATTTCTGTAATACTCAAACTGAGCATTTTCAATCAGATTAAGCCTGTTTTTCAGCGAATCGGCAATTGCGGTTTCCTGCCCTATCAGATTTCTCTGTTCATCAGGATCATCAGCTAAATTAAACAGCTGATCATTCTGACCTGAAGATACGGTTTCCAGCAATTTCCAGGGCCAGGAAATCAGGGCATTTTGTTCAATGATGGCATTATTATGTATAAAAACAGAGCGCTCGGCAGGAATAGACAAATCCACAAATCCCTGGAATGAATCAGGCACGGGCAAGTGCATCAGATTCAATAAAATAGGTAGCACATCAATATGACTGATTGTTTTATAAATGATTTTGTGTGCGCCGGCAGGAGTTTTGATCATCGTAAAAGTACGCGCAGCTTCATCGTACAATGCACTGGAATGATTGGCAAAATCATGTTCATAAAATGCTTCGCCACTATCGCCCAGGATAACCAGAAAGCAATTTTGCCAGATGTTTTTTTCCTTTAAAAATTCCACAAAATCAGCGAGATCACTATCCAAATTATAAAAAGCATTTTTATAGGTATTTTTCACCTGTTCTGCTTTGTCTTTTGACCAATATCCGTAAATTGCCGGAAAATCGATTCCATCGGGTTGAAAAGGTCTTTTGCTATTTTCAGGAATAAAATAATCAAAATGCGTATTCTGTAAATTCATACCTAATAAAAAGTTATGTTTATCTTCCAATCCATCGATCCAGCTTTTGGCGACAGATAGCGTTTCCGCATCGGGAATTTTCCCGGCAGTTGCTTTCGTATTCTCGATCAAGCCTGATAATCCGTTCTCATCATCTTCATTTACCCAGGTTTTTTGGGAATAATTTTCTGAGTGATAAAAATAGTCTATTCCCTTGTCCTGTAGCCAGTTTATCATGTTTCCCCAATATTCATTTTGAGAAGAAATGTAAGCCGTCTGATAACCGGAATTATGGAAATATTCAAATATGGATAATCCTCTATTGGGAGAGTTTCTTTTGAAGAAAGTTCTGCTTTTATATCGCAGAGGATAACGTGAATACCAGAAAGCCAGGTCGGAATAATCGGAATGGGTGGAAGAAGCATAACTTCTATCGAAAAAGAAAGATTCATCCGCCAATTGCTTCATGAAAGGTATGGGAGACGGCTTGGAGTAATATAAATCCCGCCGCATCGACTCGATCATAATAATTATCACCGGATGAGTAGAATCCGGTTCGCATGAAAAGGAGAAGATGTCTTGTTTCGGATGTAAATATGGTATTAGTTCTTTTTCCGACATTTCCGGTAAAGTGCTGTTCTTAATGAAAAGAGCAGTAAAAGGATGAGAGATTTTCGTTCCGAAAATGAATGCTGCTAATATGCTGACCAGAAATACAGCACTGATGATTTTGGCAGAAGTGTTTTTTGTTCTGTTGTGAAGTGTTGCCAGTAAACACCCAAACAGCAGAATTGACGAGAATAGCGTGATAATAAATGTCTTCAACAGCCCTGAAAGATCAGAAGAAGCAAGATGATTGATGAAAAGTGACAAATTGGATAAAGCAAAAATCAAGGAATCCCAGGTGAGAAAACTGCGGTTCTGCAAGAAAAATTTCCAACTGGCGATATCCAGTAAAATTAAAAAAAACAGGATAAAAATGAGGATGAAATTGAAAAGAAGTCTGATGGGCAAAATAAAATTCTGAGTCCGATCTATAATCAATCTCAACAAAAATAAAATGATAAACCAGACAAAGCAGCAGCTCAAAATGTTCTGTAAAATAGAAGACAGATTCCACCATAAAAGCGCTGCTTCCTGCAGTGAAGACAGATATAATATCAGGAATTCGGATAACCCGGCAATACCAGAGATAACCAAAAAAGACAAAAAATAATCGATTGTTTTTCGTTTCATCTAAAATAAATTTTCAACAGGTTTTTTGAATCGAGAATCAGCAGACTGAGTGGGATCATTATGATCACATCATTATAATTATACCTGGCGGCAGGCAGAAATACTTCGGAGATTATTATGATCGCGCTTCCAAAAAGAAATAGAAATCCGGTAGTTTTATATCTCTTGTTGATTTTCAGAAAAAAAATTGTAATTATCACCAATAAAACGCAGAAAATTGTCAGTAAAACACCGGAAGAAAGTTGAATTCCTATACTGTGCATCATGCCCTGAAGAGAAGAATCCGAAATGGGCAGTTCGGCGAAAATGCTGAAATCTTTGATACCTTCTATATTGATTTGAGGATATTCTTCTGTGGAAAGACCGATCTTTTCCAAATGAGTTAATCCATGATATTGCATAGCTTTAAAATAACTGATCCATGCCATCTTACCCGCATAAAGAGACGACGCCAAAATTCCCAGAATGAAACCGCAAATCTGACTCATCACAAATTTCCAGCGTTTAGCGAAAATAAAAGGCAAGATAAGCAGCAACACGGGAAAACGCAAACTGGCACAATATCCGGCGATCAAGCCACCAATGATAATATTCAGCCGGAATTTCCGGGAATATATGAAATAGGATAAAGCAAAAAGAAAAACATATAAAATGTAAATCTGTCCGCGCTCGATATGCAGTCGAAAGATGTAGCTGTCTGCAACGAAAAACAGGCAAACAATCCAAATAAGCTTGGATTGAACTTGATCAGCAGCGGTTCTGCTAAAAAGATAAATCGTTCCGAGCAGAAGCAACCACTGGATCAAAGTCCAGAAAATCCTGATAAATTTATAAGGAAGATTGCTGAAGAGAGAATTTATCTGGAGAACCGTCGGTGGTACGGTTACTCTGTTCATGGGAAGAGTTGGATCATCCCGCGGATCGAGAAAAAAATCCGAATCTCCTTCGTTCCATTTATAGAAATATGGATTATAACCATTGGCGACGAGTCTGGCTCCGACAATACGATTCCGTAAATCCATCCCGCTAAAATTCATCGTGTTTGCCATATCCTGCATGAAGGCTGCCACAGCGAAAAACACGGCAAAAATCAAAAGGATTTTCAACAATAAATCGGTTTCATTTTTCTTCATGGTATTCCTGTTCCGCATTCACGCTCCAGAGGTTATCTTTGGTCGTGATGCCGTTCTTGATGTTTTCCACAGCGGTTATCGCCGTTAGCATGGAATGATCCTGGTTAT
>DAISYT010000302.1:0-3155 GCA_036825175.1 Candidatus Cloacimonadota bacterium | reverse complement strand
CTGATCGAGATCATCATTTACATGGGAGAAACTACTCAGGAAATCGGCAAGCTGTTCTCCCGCTGTATTCTCGCCGATTTCCTGAGTAGTTTCTCCCATGTAAATGATGATCTCGATCAGGGTGGAAAGCTCATCGGAAATCTGTAGCAGTCCGTCATTGATGCGAGTTCTGACTTCATCCAGACGCCGGTACATTGGATCCAGCCGAGAAAGCAGTAATTCCTTCAATGGGATCGTTTCCAACACCGATTCCGGAATGAGTTTATCGTTATCCTGAAACTTAAAAATGATGAATTCATCACTCAAATTTTGCAGTTCATTCTTCACCGAATGCTTGAATGCGATGACTTCATTACCTACTTCCAGTTCCAGCAGCCGGTCGATGGTATCGGGAATGTAATCATCCAGAAGAGAACGAGCTATTTCTTTACGATTAGCGGTGATAGCTTGTAACAGCTTGTTTTTGCCGGTAAATGTCGATTGCAGAAATCTCTGTCTGTATGCCACAAATTCCGCAGAAATAAACTGCAATCTCTGTAAAACTTTCGCTTCCATCCGCTTAGAAACATCAAGAAAAATATCATCTTTCTTCAACTGTGCCAGCCAACAAATATGGGAAAGTTCGATCTGTTTTTGCCAGTCTTTGATCTCGCCGTTCCAATGATTGTCCCAGGCTCGACGATATCGTAGAAATGCTCTGCCGTAATTACGGATCGTTTTGTTCAGTCTGCTGACAGAGAATTTTTGTGCCGGCAAACGCGGCGTAGCTACCAAACGGCAGTTTTCCTGAGCCAGACCGATTTTTTCTTCGATCATTGTTTTGATCCGTTCCCGGGCGGATTTAGTCCATTCTTCTATTTCCAGAATAAATCGATCCTGAATTTCCGTAAGATTTAATTCGTCGGATTGTGTCTGCTCTTCTCCGCTGTGAGTGATGCGGATAAAAGGCTGCTGCAAAGAATGTATCTGCCTGGAAAGCAGATGGTTATAATCATTCCATAACAGAAGTATTTCGTTTTGCAGCGGTAATAAAATAAAAGTACGAACAAATCTTTTCAGGTGCACCGGACGTTGCTGCCAGTTTTCTTCTGTCGGTTTTTGCTTGCGCAGCTTTCGTTCAAAATGGGTGATTTTGTTATTTTCTTTGCGGAGAAACACCCAACTACCGGTTTTTAGTTTGGTGAACTTTTGGGGAAAATTATCATCGTTAGAAAAATGGTAAATCTGCGGATCGATCGTTTCCCGGCTGATCTCGGGAAGTTCGGAAATCATCCGGTTGGCACTTTCCCAGGCTTTGCGAAATTGCTCTGGTTGCTGCATCATTTGCGGTGGCGTCTGGTAGTTTTCCAATAACTGAGAGAAATGCAGAAAGATTGCCAACGGATCACATTCTGGCGGTTTTTGCCCGTCGATCGATCTACATTGCTGCTGAAAATTTTGGAGTGCAGAGCAGAAATTCTGCAACGAAGCGAAGCTGTTATTCTGCCAGTTTCCGATGATCAATTCCGAATCTTTGATGAGGGTGCGAGCGAGTTCACGGCTGAATTTGACAAAATCAAAATTGCGAACGCTTTCCGAATGCGGCTTTTTATCTCTCATAAAATCCTCTTCCTTATTTTGAACAGAATGTAATCGAATTTGCAAAAATTCAAAATAAAATCAAGCAATTCTTTCCTTCCTAAACATAAATGTTTTTCATCATTTCGCGGTTGCTGTTCACATCGGAGCTATCTTCCCATTTTCCAAACTGCTGCCGTCCGGCATCGAATCTCTCGATAACCTGTGACAACTGCATTTCCCACTCTAATGGATTGATCACACCCTGCTTCAGATAACGTGACATCAAACTGCGAAAAGCGATATTGAATTTTCCCCGCCGATAAAGTGAAGCCCAATACAACAGAAAATGGATCAGGTCTGTTTCGGGAAAATCGTACCGCCATTCGCTGAAATCGAGCAGATAATACTGGTGATCGGCGTACAGGAAATTTCTGGGATGATTATTAAAATGACAAATACACTTGTTGTCTTTTTGTTCGATATTGTGCAGGAAGAGAAAAATTTCAGCGATTTTTCCAAAATCCGGTTCTGCCAGATCGCTGATGGGAATACCATCGATGTATTCCAAAACCAGCGTGTTTTTGTTGTCGTGATCAAGCAATTTGGGAACAAAGGGCAAATTCTTGCTGTAGATATAAAGTTCCTTTTGAAACATGCGGGGAGTTTGGCAAATCTTTACAACCTGTCCTTTTTCCTTTTGAATCAGCAGATTTGAATTCATTTTGCCCTCCGTTTTTCTATTTGGAATTTATCGATCGGTTATTTCGATTTTTATATCAGAACCTTCTTTATATCCTTTTAAATTTTGCAGATACGCCACAATGATGTCATGGAATGTCTTTTGAACGTAAGGAACGATTTTTAGTTCAGTGCCAGCGAGTGTGATCCTGATTTTCTGCCGCCGATCGACCGGACAGTCCTCGCGGTTCTTTTCGCCTTTTAGGATCAGTTCGACCATTTTGTAGCAGGAAAATCCGCATTCACCGCAGCATTTCTGTTGGGAAAGCGGCAACACCTCAAAGACCTTTTTCTCGATCAGATCGGTTAATGCTTTAATTTCATTTTCCGAATGGAAAACAGGAACTCCGTCATATTCTGTCGATAACTCTGTAGATTTTCTGCAAACTGCCAAGGTCGTTCCGTTAACCAGTTCCGGCAACTGCCGTTCATCATCCACACAAACGATACCGGGAATGGCTTCTCGTTCATTACTTTCCACGATGATCCAATCCGCATCCAACATGGAAAGCGTTTCAGCCAGCGAAAGATATTTGGGATAGAATTGATAACTTGCACTTGAATAGCGATTTATAAACGGTATTCCCATGTTTCTCAGGTCGCGGTTATCTTCATTATTTAAATCTTTTGCGCCATTATTTTTGATCAAAGCCACTTGGTAGTTTCTATGTCTTAATTCTTTGAGCAGTCTCATCGCCAAAGATGTTCGGTCAGCAGACGGAGAGCCGGAAATACTGAAGACTTTCACTCGCTTAACCTCTCAGACTCCGAATACTTCGGAGCCAGCTCTCCTTAACAGGAAAGCGACGAAGAAACATTCACGATTCATGTTTTTCATTGTATTTCCCCTTGTTGAA
>DAISYT010000301.1:0-3162 GCA_036825175.1 Candidatus Cloacimonadota bacterium | reverse complement strand
TCAATTCTTCATCCGTCACTTTCTGTCTGGCAGAATCCAATAGTGCGATTGCATTATTGTCACCGAATTTAGCAAAGACTTCCGCTTGTAAGCCCATTTCCAGTTTATCGAGCTGCCGCACAAATTTGCCTTCGGGAGTGGTTTCGTATTCAAATTCTTGCCAAAGCCCGATGAGTCGTTTTCCATCCGGTAATTTCCCAAGAATTTCTTTCACAGCTGCCAGTTCGATCCTGCTTTTTTCTTCATCGCTTACTTTATGCCAGGGCGTCAAATCACCGATGATGCTCTCGCCGGTTTCATGCAGAAGGGCAATTTCTAAAACCTTTAGTTTATCCAATTCCGTCGGACAAAGCAAGATCGCCAGAATCGCCGTTCCAAAAGAATGATCCGCCACGGATTCGGTTTTGTTTTCCGGTACGTTGCGCTGTAACCAGCCTTGACGATAGAGGGCTTTCAATCTTTGAAATGACCGAAAAACCTCGATGACAGCTTCTTCGCTGTTTGATTCGATATTATATTTCCATTTCATGGCTTTGAAGGAAAAGAAATAGATGCGGAAGTCAAGAAGAAAGAATTATTCAGAGGAAAATGCAACAAAACCCCCAATCCCGACCGGTAGGTAAGCAGGGTTATCTATTTGCTTTCAAATAAGATAAATCTATTTCAACAATCTTTTGGTTAAAATATCTTCTAAATTCCGGCGACCATCAAAAATACCGAATATAATCACATCATTCGCCATAACCTGATAAATAATTCGATATGGTTTGAAGTTAATCTCCAAGTAATGGAAAATTGAAACTTTTTCCAGTTCAGGCGGGATGTGTCCAATATGCGGAAAGCATTTTATTTTATTACAATTTTCTTTGATTAAATAGTAAATTCTTTTAGCTGACTTCACAGAATCATTTCTTTTGATAAAATCATAGATTCCTCGAAGGTCTTCCTCTGCTTGCTTAGTGAAGATGAGTTCTTTAATCTCGCTCATTTTCTATCATTTTATCCATTTCAGCAAAAACTTCGTCAGCAGACCTAATTTCTCCTTTTCTGACTGATTCTTCTCCTAATGCCAGGATTTTCAGCAATGCCAACGTTTCCTTCATATCTTCATATTCCTTGATATCCTGCAACACAGCTTTGGCTTCGCCATTTTGTGTGATGATCAGCGGTGAATGTGTTTCAGAAATTTCTTTCAGAACTTTAGCAGTATTTGCTTTCAGATAGCTGATCGGTTTGATCGCTTTACTATATCTCATTTCGACCCCCACGACCTAAATTCAGTCCGAATATAGTCCGGTCAAGAAGTTTATTTTAACAGCAGCATTTTATTCGATTTTTCCACCTTTCCATCCACATTTAATTGGTAAAAATAAACACCGGAAGGAACATCCTGGTTATTGGAATCGGTGCCATCCCAGATGATTGAATTTTTGGAATGTGAGTCTCTCGCATTGGCAGCAAAGGAATTCAAAGTCTTCACTTTCTGACCTTTGATATTATAGATTTCGATCTTCGCAAACAAGGCTGTTTGCGGTACGCTAAAAGAAATCGTCGTGCTGGGATTGAAGGGATTCGGGAAATTGGAAAGCTCAATCTCAGGAACCAGGTTGGAATCGGTGGAAGTGATTTCCACTACAATATCATTGGAAGTGGCATATCCTCCCGTTCCTATTGCATTATAGGCAGCAATGGAAAAGAAATATGTGCCGGAAGTCGGTACTGTAAATATGTATTGATTTGTTATTCCAATAATTTCATGAATAATACCGGTTTCTTCCAGAAAATATCCCAAAACAGGATCGGGAAAAGGACCGCCATGCAGACCGGTGGTGGGATTTTCCCAGGTTAACTCAATTTGCAGAGTATTATTGATTTGTTCGCCATGAAAGTTAGTAACAGCAGCCGGCACATCCGGTCCCACCCAAACTTCACCGGAAACAGAACTGCTGCCAAAGGAATTCAGGCAATGCAGAGAATATCCGATCATTCCCAAAAAAGCTGGGAAATCAGTATAAGAAGCTGGTTCACCGATTATTGGATTCGTAAGAGTGTAGATAAGATCATCATCCCGATAAACTCTAATTTCATCTAATTCTGTGAGTGGATTGCCATTCACATCCACCGAAGGATTCGTCCAACTGATTGTAACTTCGTACGCTCCGGCGGGATCGGCAGTTAAAGTGAAATTCGTGGGCGGACCGGGAGCTGCTCCCGAACTTCCGATTTCGTAGCCAAAAAGATAGCAGTTCGTTCCTTTGGCGATACCTCCTAAAATTTCGATTCCGGGTGCAATTTCATGGGAAAAGAACAATCCGCCGGCATGCGTTCCGGGAAAATCGTCAGTTACATTGTGAGTGAGTGTTGTTGCTGTTAATCCCGGTAAAGAATATTGGGTAACGATGCCAGCGCCGCCGGTATAGATGCCGGAGAAAATCCAAAGATAGTCATTTCCGGCAGAATCGGTTTGATGTGTCATGCCATTGGCTCCGTCGGTGAAAATCATCTGGTTCAAAACAATTCCATTTCGGTCGATCAGAACCAGTGCCTGATTTTGCCAGTTAGTGATCCAGAAGCCGTCTTCAGCGGGATCGTAAGCCAGCCCATCTACAGCCATAGGTACCGTGATATCATCGACAATAGTGTGACTGGAAAAATCCATCTGAAAAATCGTATAAGCAGAGCCACTTCCACTGTAAAAATAAGTACCGTCGGTAGTTAAATCTTCCAATCCAAATGGAATATTGGGAATGGAAAATGTCTCGATCAGATTGCCGGAAAGATCGAGTTTGGCAACTTGACTATTCAAGGAATTGGAAATGTAAAAATACTCGCCGTCGGTTTCGGCACCACTGATACCGGCAAATCCGGTAACGGCAGTTAAATCGACCTGGAAATGTAAATCCCAGGTTTCACGGGATTGAGAATAGACAGAGATAAAAACAAAAAGTAACAGGAAGAAGGTGAATGTTTTTTTCATGTTTCCTCCTTTTTGACGTTGTTTGTCGTGGAAGTTATCGACGTACAACGTCGATGTACAATATAAAATTTCACACACCCTGCGGCTAAAGTTTATCAGCCCGCGGATGACCGTACTCCTAAGCTAACGTCTTATAAATCTTCAGAGGGGAATTATAAATATTCTTTCTTTTCGTCCTTTTTCAA
>DAISYT010000300.1:0-3192 GCA_036825175.1 Candidatus Cloacimonadota bacterium | reverse complement strand
ATAGAATTTTTTGAAGGCAAAAATCATAAAGCAGTGCCATCTGCTCCGGTGATTCCCATCGACGATCCGACGCTGCTTTTTACCAATGCGGGAATGAACCAGTTTAAAAATATCTTTTTGGATCAGGTGGAACCCAAATATCCGCGGGTGGTGGATGCGCAGAAGTGTATCCGTGCCGGCGGCAAACATAACGATCTGGACGAAGTGGGCAGAGACGGTTATCATCATACTTTCTTTGAAATGTTGGGCAATTGGAGTTTCGGAGATTATTACAAAAAAGAAGCCATTACCTGGGCGTGGGAACTGCTGACGGAAGTTTGGAAATTACCGAAAGAACTGCTTTATGCCACCGTTCATAAATCCGATCAGGAAGCTTATGAATTCTGGAAATCGGAAACGGATATCGATCCGAAACATATCGAATTTCATGGTGATAAAGACAATTTTTGGGAAATGGGAAACAGCGGTCCCTGCGGTCCCTGCTCCGAAATTCATATCGACCGCGGCAAAGAATTTTGTAATAAGCTTAACGATCCGAATCATGTGTGCAAAGTGAATGGCGATTGCCATCGTTTTATCGAACTGTGGAATCTGGTTTTTATTCAGTTCAATCGTGATGAAGAAGGTGTATTGCATCCGCTCAAACACACTCATGTCGATACCGGCGCCGGTTTTGAACGCATCTGCCAGGTATTGCAAAATAAAAATTCCAATTACGATACCGATCTTTTTACGCCGATAATCGCGGAAATTTCCAAAATATCGGGAAAGGAATATTTTCAGGATGACCGTGGCACTTCTCATCGCGTGATAGCCGACCATGTTCGCTGTCTTAGTTTTGCTTTGGCAGATGGCGGCCTGCCTTCCAATGAAGGACGCGGCTATGTGTTGCGTCGCATTCTGCGTCGTGCTGCCCGACACGGTCATTTGCTCGGATTAAAACAGCCATTTCTACACAGTTTGGTGGAAGTTGTTATCGCAATGATGGGCGCTCATTATACCGAACTCAAAGAGAAAAGAACTCACATCGAAATGATTATCAAAGCCGAAGAGGAACGTTTCGACGAAACTTTGGATAAAGGATTGGCAAAATTCACAGAAATTCTGGATAATCTGCATGGAAAACAAATTCCGGGTGAAGCTGCTTTCATGCTTTACGATACATACGGCTTTCCTCTTGATCTGACGAAAATCATGGCAGAAGAAAAGGGCTTAACCGTCGATGAAGAAGGCTTTGAACAAGAGATGGAAAAGCAAAAAAAACGAGCCCGGGAAGCGAATAAATTCGATATGGGCGAAAGCTGGCTGCATAAACTGGAATTACCGCCTTCCACCACCACGCATTTTGTCGGTTATGAAAAATACGAAATCAAAACAAAGATGATAAAATCTTATTCCGATGAACAGAAGGGATTGGTCATCGTGTTGGCTGAAACGCCGTTTTATGCCGAATCCGGCGGGCAGGTTGCCGATACGGGTATCATTTTTAATGATCGATTTAAAGTGGCAGTAACGAACGTTCAAAAAGAAAACGATGTTTTTTTCCATTTCGGAAAACTGATTTCCGGTCAAATCGAGGTGGAAGAAGTAACCGCTGCCATCGATATCGAGCGACGTAAGAGCATTGCTCGCAATCATACGGCTACTCATCTCTTACATAAAGCTTTACGGGAAGTTCTGGGCGAGCATGTGCAACAGAAAGGTTCGTTGGTTCATCCCGATTATTTACGTTTCGATTTCACCCATTTCAAACAGGTGGAAAAAGCGGAATTGGATGTGGTGGAACGAGCTGTGAATAAACAGATTCGAGCCTGTATTCCTGTAAAAAAGGAAGTGATGGGAATAGAAGCAGCACGCCAGGAAGGCGCCATGGCTCTGTTTGGTGAAAAATACGGAGAAGAAGTGCGGGTGATTTCTGCCGGAAATTATTCCAAAGAATTATGTGGTGGAACTCATTTGGATTTCACGGGTGAGATCGGTTTGTTCAAAATTACTTCCGAATCTTCCATCGCTGCCGGAATTCGTCGCATCGAAGCGATTACCGGTGAAAAAGCCGAACAATATGTAAAAATTCTGGAAGATGAAATCGATGAGATCGGCAGACAATTGAATGCCCCCGGCACTACCGTTCTGGATAAAATCGAAAAAATGATCTCGGAAAATAGAGAATTGCACGTGCAATTGAAAGCTATCCGCATCAAATCTGCCGGAAACGCACTCGATGACATGATCGAAAAAGCAGTGAAAGTGAACGGCGTAAAATTGGTGGTCGCCAAAGTGAATGTTCCGAATTCCGGAATTCTGCCGCAGATCGGCGATCAACTGAAAAATAAATTGCAATCCGGCGTCGGTGTGCTCTTCGCCGAAGTGGATGGAAAAATCTCGATATTGACGATCGTAACAAAAGATTTAACTGCCAGATATCATGCCGGAAAGATCGTGGGCAAAATTGCCGAATTGATTGGCGGCAGAGGCGGCGGACGACCAGATATGGCAATGGCTGGCGGAAAAGACGCGGATAAACTGGTAGCAACCATGAAAAAGGTGCCGGAGATTTTGGCAGAATTTTAATGGAATATCATAAAATTCTGATTATTCGTCTCAGTTCGCTGGGCGATGTTGTGCTTACTCAATCGGTGGCAGCAGTGTTGAGCCACAAGTTTCCGAATGTGGAAATTCATTTTCTCACGAAAAGAGCGTTCGTCGATGTGGTGAAGGCTTTTGGTTGCCTCGATGCAATCCACGTTTGGGAAGAAAACAAGTCGTTATCTCAACTTCTGAAGTTGAAACGTCTGAAATTCGATCTGGTGATCGATCTGCACAATAAATTGAGCACTTTTTGGATCAAGACAGTAGTTGGTGGCAGGAAAACTGTAACCTACAACAAACAGCATCTGCTGCGACTGAGGATCGTAAAGCATCGAACGCAAAAAGTGATTTCTTCCACGGTTCGCTTATATTTTTCTGCTTTGCAAAAAGCCGGCATCGCAGCTGAAGTTGAGAATCCACAATTGTTCCCTGCTGCAGAATTACCACTTCAAATTGCAAAACAACTCACGAATGATAAAATCAATTTGGCGATTTTTCCGGGAGCGTTACATAAGACCAAACAATACCCGCTCGATCAATTGGCTCAGGTTATCAATGCTTTGGGCGAGAGATATAATATTTTTCTGCTGGGTTCGCTGGATG
>DAISYT010000299.1:0-3193 GCA_036825175.1 Candidatus Cloacimonadota bacterium | reverse complement strand
CGACATTTTTCATTAGTATTTAAAATAGCTAAAAATGTTGCAAATTGGTTTAAACTGCAAAGCAGTTTGATGTGATTATCCACAGGTGCAAACCTGTGGTCAGAAGAAAAATACTTTAAAAACCGCAAAGCGGTTTAGCTACCAGCAAACATCAAAATAATAGCTCAATCCATTCAGGATTGTGCTTAATATCTTATATGAATATCCGCACGTTCCCCATGCGGTTATTCACGTAACGCCACTTTCGCGGCTTTAATTTTTCTTGATCGATAAATACTAGTTTTCGTGGCAATTGCAATCCTCTAAAAGGCAAGACTGTTCTTTCACATTTTCCAATAATGACATTACCTTACAAAATATGAAGTTAAGTAGAAAATTATTCTTACCACAGATTCTTTACTTGTCAATTTGCTCCTCGTTCTGTCGTTATGTCACCCGAATGAAAAAAGTAGGTGAAATATGAATCTGCAATTTATGAAAATGCAGATCCTGGAATTGGGTCTGCTCATTTTAGCTGCTTATATCGGGGGATTGATCGCCCGAAAGCTAAAAATCGGAGAAGTCATCGGTCAGATTTTCGGTGGCATTTTGGTGGGACCGCACTTTCTGGAACTTCTGCACAGATTACTAAATAACATACCGACTTTTCAACAAAACCCTCTCTTTCGTCCGATCTACCATTTTTATAACGACGGTGGTTTCGACGAATATGAATCCATCCTGGAAAGTTATCACTTTTTTGTTTTCTTGTTTCTGGGTTTGATCGCATTTTCTCTGGGAGAAGAATTACACCGCAATCGCTTAAAGCAGGTCGGAATCAAAGCCACGATCATTTGTCTGATCCAGGGATTGCTGACGTTTTTCCTGCTTTCTTTGGGATTTCATTTCATCTTCAAACTGCAACTCATCACTTCACTCATTCTGGGCTCGATCGGTATTGCCACCGCTCCGGCTTTGACTTTTGTTTTGATGAATAAACTTAAAATCGAAGGAAAATTAAAAAATATCCTGGCTAACATCGTCGTTTTGGATGACATTCTGGAAGTCGTTTTCTTCTCTATTTTCCTGTCGATAGCCATGAGTAAACAGAGAGGAGCCCATCTTTCGGCTTTTCACGTAACCTGGGATGTTGTGCAGGAATTGTTCCTGGCTTGCGTTATCGGATTCCTGATTTTTTTGGTACTCAAATTTTCTTTACGGGAACGCAAACCGGATGTGATCGACGAAGAGCTGGATAACGAAACCTTCCTGGCTACCGTACTTTCCGAACATCCCACTCCCTCCGTGGAAATTTTACTTTTAATGGTGGGAATAATTTCCGTGGGAATTTCCGTCGCGATCAATTTCAATCTACCCTTCCTGATCACGGCTGTCATGGCGGGATTTCTCATTTCCAATTTTCACAACAATGCTATTTTCGATTCACTAAAAATAGAAAATGTAATGCCGATTTTTAACCTGATGTTTTTCGCCATCATCGGTGCCAGCGTACGTCTGGAAAGCTTTTCCAAAGATACGCTCTGGTTCGTGATCGGTTACGTGGTTTTACGTTCTGCCGGCAAATTATTCGGTAACTGGTTTGGAGCAAAACTAACCAGCCAAGATCCTAAAATCGCTGCGACACTCCCCAAGTTGATGCTTCCTCAAGCCGGAATGGCTGCTGTGGAAACGATCCTCGTGGCAACGACTCTGAAAGGTGGCGATGGACTGCTTATTTTCAATACAATCATTCCTGCTTTGGTTGTTTTTGAATTGGGCGGAGCTTATCTTTCCGAGAAAACACTTCTGCAATGGAAAAACTACACAGTCGGTGAGCGGGAAGCTGTGCAGGAAATTAATGAAGATAACAAGTATTCGCTGGCATCACTTTTGGGTGATCGTGTGGTGGAAATGATGGCTACAAACCAGCAGGAAGCGATTTTTGAATTGGCTCAAATCATGGTGAAGCAGCACATTATCAATGAAACGAACATGATTACAAATTCCATCGCCGAACGTGAAAGACTCTCCTCTACGGGGATCGGCAACGGCATCGCCATTCCGCATTGCAGGCTTTCCGGTATCGATAAAACTTACGTAGCTGCCGGGCTTTTGCGTCATCCGGTAGATTGGAACGCTCCCGATGGCAAACCGATAGAATTACTTTTCCTCATCTTAACACCGGACGGGAAACCGGAAGAGCACTTGAAATCGATCCGGGCTATTGCCACCGCGGTGCGCCAACACGACCTGAAAACCGAATTCATGAAAGCTTTGAGAAGCGTCGATTTAGTCGATACCTTAAAAGCAATAGGATAGTCCGTTCGGAAAAAGTATGTTATATTTTGGGAAATAGACTAATTATTTTAGATATTGTGATTAGTTATGCATTGCACTTTTGCCTTAAGCAGCTACTTTCATTCCGATAAAAACTCATCAATTTACCAATTTATTCTGAAAAATTATTACCGCAAACCTTCCAGCCGTCCTCGGTTTTATAAAAATAGGAAAGGTCACCATTTTCGTCGGTCGGTTCGCTGGTTTGCTCGTTGTCGAGAGTCATCGTTAAGCTGACCGTGGCAAAGCTGTTATGCGTATCGATCTCGATATTGGCAAAATCGAAAGTATCATATTCATTCATGCGAATTTGCCAGACTGCATACTCGTCACCCCAATCGTCCGTGTTATGCAGGAAATCAGCATGATAATACTGCATCAAAGCATCGACATCTTTAAAATCAAAAGCTGTTTTGATCCCTTCAAAAATCTCTTCGATCTGAGCTTTGTTTACTTCGCTGGGCGACGAAAGGTCGCAGGAAAACAAAGAAATCGCCAACAGCACAACCAAAAAGTATTTCATTATTTTCTCTCTAAAATTACTACATTTTCGATGTGGTATGTGTGCGGGAACATATCGAAAGCCCTTCTGCTGCCGGCAACAAAACCGGATGAGATCAATTTTTCCACATCTCTAGCCTGCGTTTTCGGATCGCAACTTATATAGATGATCTTGGTTATTTGCGGCGGCAATTTGGTAATGATCGAAGCAGCGAGTCCTTTCCGCGGCGGATCGAAAATAATCGTGTTTATCTGTTCTTTTTGGCAGATTTCCGGTAATTTTTGTTCGACATCGTCGCAGATAAAATGGCAGTTGGAGAGCAGATTAATTTCAGCGTTCCTCGTCGCATCGTTCACAGCAGCTGGATTATTTTCT
>DAISYT010000298.1:0-3215 GCA_036825175.1 Candidatus Cloacimonadota bacterium | reverse complement strand
CATTAATTACAGTACTATAAGTTTGATGGATACGGGATTATTTTCAGTTGATACGCTATATGTAGAGGAAATTGATGGCGAATGGGGTTTTAAGCATCCGGTCTATTATCCAAGTGAAGACTTATTATTTGTAGCTTTTGGGCAGTACAACAATTATGTGAAAAGCAACTTAATGAAATATAATGGATTATATAATTCAGAGAGCACAAAAATCTATGAAGGAATATCCTCATTATATATGATGATCAATAATCAAAGTGATAAGTTGATTTTTAAAACACCTGATCTTATGGTTTACGATATAAATCTAAATCAATTTTATGCTTTACCCTATGGTTTTACTTACGATACATTTGATGAAAATTTGATATATTGTAATAACTCTTGGATTGATAATGGCTATATTTATTCCATCAACTTGGATGGAACAAACAATACTTTACTTGCAGAAGATGGATATTATCCAAGATACTCTCAAGATGGCGAACAGATAGTTTATATTGGTCGCCATCTTAGAAATCAGGAAAGGAACCTGATTACAAATTAAGGAGTAAATGATGAAAAGATTCATTTTGTTGATAATAGTTTTAACTTTAGTTCTATCATGTGACCTAATGAAAGAAAACTATGGAAAAATAGAAGGAACAGTTGTTTGGGATAACGGCGTTCCTGTAGACTCAGTTAATGTCTTACTTTTAACAACAGGATTCAATATGGGATATGAACCTCTTTGGGTAGTTGAAAGAACGATAAAAACCGATTCTGCCGGTTATTTTTGTTGGAATAAAGTTGAAACTCAATATTGGAAAATCAAGTTGAGCTTTCATGATACAAATTATGAAGGGTCGCAATCAACCCCAGAATCATATTATGTGAAAGTTGAAAAAAATGAAACAGAATACTGCGATTTTGTAATTAGTAGATAATTAACATGAAAAGAATTTGTCTGGCGATGATTACGCTTGTATTTGCAAGTTTAGGGAGTAAAAGTATCTATTTCGGCACAGGTTATCCGGTTGCCACTTTCGAGGCTGCTTTCCAACTTGCCGAACCGGGAGATTATCTGATCGAAGCCAGAACCGACACGGTAAATTTTGAAAAAGGCTGGAAATGGCTCTCCTTCCCGGCTCTCGATGTAGTTCTCGATAATGCCGATCTGGCAGGGAATGTGATTAATAATATTATACAACTTCCTTTCCCATTTGATCTTAATTATATCAATGTCCTAAACTATACAATTGAATTTTACGAAACGTGGCAAAATCTTAATGAACAATTTCCACGCACAAAAGGCTTTAAATTCTGTATGAATAAAGCAGCGCAACTGAACGTAACCGGTTTCAAAATCGAAGATGATGCTTCTGTGTTCGTGGCAGGTAACGATGGTGATAACTGGGTAGGTTATTGGCTGGATGAAACACAAAATATTAGCGATGCCTTCCAAAATTATTGGGATGGCTCGACGGTTCACTTTATTCAACATCAATATTGGACAGCCATTTATTATGAAGGTAAATGGTGGCATGCTACTGCAAACGGACAAGAACCTTCTATTTCTTATGGCGATATGGTGAGTATTAGAAGTTACAAAGACATTAACGATTTTCATTGGAATAGTTCCACTCTTCCAGGGGAAAAAACGATTTTTCCACAGCCGGAATATTACGGTTTTGAAGAACAATATAATTACGTACCGATTTTTATAATTTTGGATAAAAAAGATTTGCATCAGGAAATTGGAGCGTTCATAGATGACAAATGTATTGGAGCCGCGGTTGTTTCGGATACTCTTTGCCAAATAAGAGCATACATTAATGGCAATTTGCCCGGAGAAATAGAACTGGAAATGCACAAAGGTGGGGAAAATAGAAGGTTCCCGACTTATGATTGCTGCAATACAAATGACCCGAATCATATCAAAAATAAGATAGATACCCACGAACATCCCGCAGCCTGGTTTATCTCATTGAAAGAAGAAGCTTCTGCTTTTTCATTGCCGGTAAGTGCCTCCATGGACTTGGTTTCAAGTTTATTCGATCAGGTAACCACGACATATTCTCCCGCCGTCACGATTTCTTATATTCTACCGTTTGATACTGAAGTTTTGTTGGAAATTTGCGACCTGAAAAAGCAGGTTGTAAAACAACTTATCGATGGTGAACAACCGGCAGGAAATTATGAGGTAGTCTGGAACGGTAAAGATGATGCTGGTAAACAGGTAGCCAGTGGTATTTATTATTCCCGCATTCGTACCTGCGGTAAGACGCTGCATAAGAAGATGTTACTGCTGAAGTAATAAATTATTACCTTGCGAAGGTTTTCTAATATCTTGCGGTAATCGACCTTCGCAAGGTTTTCTTTGATCTTTATCTTTGGTTGTGATTTAAAGAATGCAGGGTGATGCACGAATCGCCCAAGAGGTAATATGAAACAAAAACTTCTCGAATACTTAACATTCCATATTCTCCCCCTGTCAAGGGGGAAGATCGATGTAATCGATCAGTGGGTTAAACAAAAACTCATCTTTCTTTGCGTCTTCGCGATCTTTGCGGTTAATGCTTTTTCCACCACCTGGCAGATCAAACAAGATGGCACCGGTGATTTCACCATCATCCAGGCAGGCATAGCTGCGTCTGCCGATAGCGATACGGTTCTGGTTTATCCGGGAACCTATTATGAAAACCTAAATATGAATGAAAAGAACATCGTTCTTGCCAGTTTGGAATTGATCACGGGCAATTCACAATATATCGGATCGACGATTATCGACGGTCAACGTCTTAGTAGCTGTATAGAAATACAATATGTTGAAATCGGATCTACGATTCAAGGTTTCACGATCCGTAATGGTTTAGGAATAGATTATGCTGCTTCTTCTGGCGGTGGAATTTTTGTTCAATGCGTAGAAAACACAAACATTATAAATTGCGTGATTTCGGATAATGTGGCTGCTATGGGAGGCGCAATATTTACTTGTTTATCCGATCTTTTTTTTTCAGGTTTAAGGATTGTTCATAATTCTGCCGGTTTTGGAGGTGGAATGCACATCGAATATAACAATACAATCCATTTTGATGAAAATAATTTGTGCTCTATCTATAATAATAATGCAGGTAAAGGTGCAGACCTTTACATTAAAGAAACCGGCAATATTGAAGTGCATGTAGATACATTTTCTGTTTTCAATCCCGATAATTATTTTGCAGAATATCGTG
>DAISYT010000297.1:0-3216 GCA_036825175.1 Candidatus Cloacimonadota bacterium | reverse complement strand
CTAACCGGGAAAGATCAGGATAGCCGACTTTGGTGGACATATTGAATATTTCTTCTGCCAGGATTTCGCTTTTCTTCAGAAGCGAAGCGCCACCGGTGATGGTCAATCCGGCTGTGATGCGTTTCAGATCGTATTGTTCGTTCAATAATTTATAAGCATTTTCCAGGATTTCACGCATTCTGGCTTCGATGATTTCGGTTACGTAACGCAGCTTTCGCTGTTTCGATTCTCTGCCGCCGATACCTTCGATCTCGATCAATTGACTTTCCGGAATGGCAGCAGCAATGGATTCACCTTTACTGATCTTGATATCTTCGGCATTTTGCGGAGAGGTATGCAATCCTACCGCCAAATCCTGCGTGATGTTTGTCCCGCCGACGGGCAGCACCGCGCTGAAGCGGATGCTTTCTTTAAAGAAAACCACGATGTCGGTAGTTCCGCCGCCAATATCGATGAGAATGGAACCGAGTTGTTTTTCCACTTCGTTCAGAACGGCATTGGAAGAAGCGATGGGTTCGAGATAAATATTCTCCACTTTGTAACCGGCAATTTCGAGACATTTTTTTATATTTTTCATGGCGTTGATATCCGCCATCACGATGTGAACGAAAACGGAAAGATTGAATCCGCTCATGCTGAGAGGATTACTGATACCTTCCTGTTCGTCGATCTTGAAATATTGAGGAATGGCGTGAATAATCTCCAGACGGTCGTTTCCGGGCTGGATTTTAACGTTGTTCTTGGAATTGGTGATCACATCTTCGATGTGCTGCTGCGTGATTTCCACGGGATCGGTGCCGGAAGTGAGCGAGATGCGTCCGAGTGTATTTTGGCTTTTGATATGATCGCCTGCCATGCCCACGAAAATGTTACGTGCTTTCAGAGACGACATCGTTTCGGCTTCATGAATGGCATTGTACATCGAAGCAGATGCCTTCATGATATCGACCACGATACCTTTTTTCAATCCGTCGGAAACGCTTGTCCCGATGCCCTTTACTTCCAGTTTGTTATCTTCATTCAACTGAGCAATAATCGCACAGATTTTCGTGGTGCCGATATCGATCGCCGTGATCAACTGACCTGTTTTCATTCTTCCTCCGTACTTGTGAGATTTACTCACTCTTCCGCCCGAATCACAAGCTGATCTTTGTATCTTAAATCTATCACCTTGCCTTTCTCGAACGAACGATTCTGTTCCAAAAATTCGTATCTTTTAACTTTGTCTATAATTTCTTCATCACCGAAAACAATTTTATAACCGACACTCGCTTCCACCAGGAAAATATCGCCGTTTTTTTCATAAATTTCAGAAATATCCTGGAATAAATCCGGAAATTGCGGTGCAACCTGTGCATAAAAATCATATACATGTTTCAGGAAAGGATCTTCGGCTTTTTGTCCAAATTGGATTGCATCGGTTGGCAGCGCAGTGACGATAACCGGTAAAACCTCATCAGGATAGAAGTTATCGTTGTCCAACACCACCATTTCCGTATCGATGGGAAATATCTCGCCGTCGGTGGTTTTAATGTTGAAGAGTCCTTTTCGTTCCTCGATAAAAATTTTGATTTTGTTCGGAAACACTTTCGTGATGCCAATGTCTTTGATGCGGACGATATTCTCGTATTTCATTTTTATATCTTCTTTACGCACAGCATAAAGATTCTGTCCGATAAAATCGAGGGAAAGGTTTTGCAGGAATTCGCTCTCCAAATTTTGATTTCCCTGCACAACAACAGATTCTATCCGGAACCAGTCGAGTTTGGTGAAAAGTGCCTGAAAGCCGAAATAAAGCAATATCAACAGGCAAACCGCGAAGAAGAAAAAGACAAAATACCTGCTCGATCCGGTGCGTTTACGCTTCATTTATTTATCACCTTATTTTCCAATTCCAATTCGATATGGAATTTTTCTTTCACCTGTTTTTGGGCTAAATTGATCAAATCGAGATAATCGCAGAACGAAGCCTGATCGACGTTTAAAATGAAATTACAGTGTTTGCGGCTGATTTGAGCACCGCCGATACGTTTACCGGCTAAACCGCAATCTCGGATCAGAAGCCCGGCAAACTGTTCGGGAGGATTTTTGAAGGTGCTGCCTAAACTGGGAAATTCATACGGATGCCGCTGTTGTCTGGTGCGGATAACGGCAGCTATTTTTTCATCGATGGTTTCGGCATCGTCTTTTAGCAGGCGAAAACAGCTTTTGGTGATGAAGCCGTTTAGCGAAATTTTACGATAAGAAAAATCGATTTTTTCCGCATCGATGCGATGACATTTTCCTGCTTCATCCACGATTTCGATCCATTGCAGAAAATCAGAAATAGAGCTGCCGAATGCACCGGCATTCATGTGGATCGTGCCACCCAGGTGAGCCGGAATTCCTGCCAGAAATTCCAAGCCGCACAGGTTATACTGCTGAGCAAAAAATATCGTATCCATGATCGAAATATTGCAGGAACAAGTCAGCAAATCGTCCTGAACTTCCAGAATGTGCGGAAATTTTTCATCTGCAACGATGATCATATCTTCTGTATTACCAAAGAGTATGTTAGAACAACCACCGATGGCAAGAGTCTGCTTTCCCGCCTGATGCGCCTGCTGCAAAATCTGCTGTAACTCCGTCACAGAGGAAGGAGCCAAAAGATATGGAGAATCATTTCCGATATGAATGTAGGAATATTCTCGTAAGCTTTTAGCAGATTTGGTTTTATTCAGCAGTTCCGGCGTGAAAACTTGTTCCATTTAAATGTCCTTTTTATTTTGCAGGAAGCTTTCCCCGTAGCGATAAATATTGCCTGCTCCCAAAGTGAGAACGATATCACCCTCTTGGGCGATGGCAGAAATCTGGGAAATAATATCTGAATTATTTTCTACATAATAAACATTCTGATGCCCGGAGTTAATGGCTGCGTCGGCGATCATTTTACCGGTTATTCCGGGAATGGGTAATTCTCGCGCCGGATAAATCGGCGTGACGATCAGCGCATCAGATTGGAAGAAGGAACGTCCGAATTCCTGGTAAAAATCTCTGGTGCGGGAAAAAAGATGCGGCTGGAAAACAGCAATAATACGATGATTCGTGCCGTCGCGCAATCCTTTCAACGTTGCTTCGATCTCGGTGGGATGCTGAGCGTAATAATCGTAAACGATAATGCCTTCTTTGGTTCCTTTGTATTCGAAGCGGCGAAAAACGCCATTATAATCTGCCAAT
>DAISYT010000296.1:0-3231 GCA_036825175.1 Candidatus Cloacimonadota bacterium | reverse complement strand
TGGTGTTTCATCGCATCATCAACGGTTTTATGATCCAGGGTGGCGGTTTCGATCAGCAGGGAAATCATCAAGAAACAACTTATGAAGCCATTCCCAACGAAGCGGACAACGGACTTGCCAATCTTACCGGCACCATCGCCATGGCTCGTACAAATTTCCCGCATTCGGCAACTTCCCAGTTTTTTATCAATGTGAACGACAACAATTTTCTGAATTTCCAGGATAAGAAAAACAACTGGGGTTACTGCGTTTTTGGTAAGGTTACAGAAGGAATGGATGTGGTAAATGCCATTAAAGCCGTTCCTACTCACGTGAATCCGAAAACAGGAATGAAAGACTGGCCCGTCGAAGATGTGATCATCCAGAAAGTGACAGTGAAATAAATTTCTAAAGAATGTACTGAAATCCCGGTGTAATCTGCCGGGATTTTTTTTAATCTTCTTTTTTGCTGCGGGGATGAGCCTGTTCGTAGGCTTTTTTTACATCGCGCAGCGATAAATGCGTGTAAATCTCGGTGGTAGAAAGATTGCTGTGCCCCAGCATTTCCTGCACTGCCCGAAGATCGGCACCGTGTTCCAGCAAATGGGTGGCAAAAGAATGCCTTATGGAATGCGGCGAATAACCTTTCGTCTTTGCCACCAATAAAATATATCTTTCCAGAATCGCTCTCAATTCGTTGGGAACCAATGTTTTACCGCTTTTGGAAAGGAACGTGATATCCCCGCTTTCTTTATCGCAGAATTGCGGACGAATTTTCAAATACGATTTTAATGAACTCATCGCTTTTCGTCCCATCGGTACCTGGCGTTCTTTATTGCCTTTGCCAATAATTCTGATAATTCCTTCGGTAAAATCGAGCTGGCTGATGCGGCAGCTGCACACTTCACTTATGCGCAAGCCGCTGGAATAGATCAGCTCCAAAATAGCTTTGTTACGGATACCGAATTTGCTGGAAAGATCTGGAATGGAAAGCAGGTCTTCTATTTCCGGTTCGGTAAAAAACTTCGGCAATTTTTTCTCGAATTTGGGAATTTTGAGAGCAGCAGCCGGATTTTCAGAGATCAGATTTTGGCGTTCGCAGTAATGAAAAAAATTCTTCAGCGTTGTGGCTTTGCGTGCCAAAGTGCGATTCGATCTGCCTTCCAAACTCAATTCCTGTAAATAATCACGCAGATACAAACGTTTGATTTGGGATAAAACCACTTCTTGCTCGAAGTATTTTTTCAGAAAATCGTACATCTGCTCCAGATCGCTGCGATAAGCCGTAAGAGTACACGAGGACAACCCGCGTGACTGCTGGGATTTAATAAAATCTGCGATGGCTTTCTTCATTACGGTTTTACCCGGAAATCCACTTCCCGCCATTCGTACGAAAGCCTGTGCTTATGCATTTTCAAATGTAATTTTCCGTATTTGCCTTTGTTGGTTAAGATGCTGTAAAAGGAAGATTTACCGCGGTTCATTCTACCGTTGTCCTTCTTCTGATAATCGAAACTCACCACCACATCGATAGGTAAAGTATCGATCAGATCGGCATCGATAGTTTTAGTCATATTGGAAAGCAGCACGATGAAATCCGTATCAGGAGCCAGTTCACGGGCAAGCTGTCTGGTGCGGTCAAAAACTTTGAAATCGAGTTTCACTTCTTCGGGCAGATCGTTTTTCACAGCCCAATCCGGGTTATAAGCGGAAATAATTCCTACTTTTATGGAATCTGTTTTCACGATAAACCTGTCGAGGATCGGCACCGAATCGCACAAAACATTGCTCATGAGCAAATTACAATGCACATCTTTATTCGCAAATAAATAATCTATCGGAGCTGCAATGTCCGGTTGCAGGGTATTCAAAAAATACAATATAAGGCTGTCGGGCTGCGAACCGGCTAATATATCGCCGGCAAAAACATGACACTGCCGGATAGAATCGCTCTCGATATTTTTTATCAGAAAATTCACCATATTCAGATCGATCGGTTCAAATTTCGGCTCGATAAAAAAATTTAAATCCAGATAATCTTCGGCAGCCATTCCAGCGCCAATGATCAGCAAAATTATTAGCAAAGTCGCTTTTTTCAAATTCTTCTCCCCAACTTTTTGGCGGTAGTTTTTCGCTTTTAGACGGGCTGTCAAAACATATTTCATTTCCCAACAGATTTTCTGGAAAAGAGCTTTGACATCCGAACAGTAAAAATATGTTTGGAAATCCGTTTTATCGCTTAATTTGTAAAAAGTGATAAAAAAAGAAATGAAGAGGTAAAATGCAAAACAAACTGATAATTGTGATCGGTGCTTACGGCAGCGGTAAAAGTGAATATTCCATCAATCTTGCCCAAGATTATCGGGCTGCCGGCGAGGAAGTGATTTTAGTCGACCTGGATGTGGTAAATCCCTATTTTCGCAGCCGGGATATGCAAGAGCGTTTCGCGGCGGAAGGTATCGATGTGGTGGCTCCCGAAGGCGAATACAAACATGCCGATCTGCCCATGCTTTCTCCCCGCATCATGGGAGCAGTTCAAAATCTGGAAAGTACTGTCATTCTGGACGTCGGCGGTGATCCAGCCGGTTGCCGTACGTTGGCTCGTTATGTGGAAAATATTCGTCTTCGCGGCTACGAAATGCACCTGGTGATCAATACCAAACGTCCTTTCACAGCCGATAAAAACGAGATCATCACGATGTTGCAAATGTTGGAAGGCTCTTCCAATCTTCGTATTACCGAATTTATCTGTAACACCAATCTGATGGAATTTACCGATGCAAAAATTGTGGAAAACGGCATCGCTATCATCGAGGAAGTTGCCCGCGAAAAGCGGATAAAATTCGAAAAATATCTCGTTCTGCAAACTTATGACGACATCGTTCCAGACCATCTGCATGGTAAGCAGAAACACGTATTGAAATACTATTTGAGTAAGCCCTGGGAAATGACTCATAAAGTGCATATTAGAGGAATTTGATTTGCATAATAAAAAAATTCTGATCCTCCAGACCGGACACATCCAACCCGCTGTCGCTGCCGATTACGATGTTTTGTTTATCGAAGGGATGCATCTACCCCGCAGTAAATTTCATATCGTCGATCTGCCGAAAGGCGATTCGCTGCCGGAAACAAACGATTTTGCCGGCATCATTATTTCCGGCTCCAGCCTTATGGTTACAGATAATATAAGCTGGTTGGAAGAAACTGCTGCCTGGCTGAGAAAGCAAAAGAACATTCCCACTTTGGGAA
>DAISYT010000295.1:0-3279 GCA_036825175.1 Candidatus Cloacimonadota bacterium | reverse complement strand
TGAACGAGATGAAACCGCGTGATTTGGCGGAAATACTGGCAACCGAACTGAAAAAAAGTAAAGACTTCAAATCGGTGGAAATTGCCGGTCCCGGCTTTTTGAATTTTAAACTTTCCAAGTCGCTCTATCATAACAGTTTACAGGAAATTGTGAAAGCCAAAAATCAGTTTGGCTCCAGCAATTACGGCAAAGGCGAAAAAATCCTGCTGGAATTCATCAGCGCCAATCCCACCGGACCACTCAATGTGGTCAGTGCCCGTGCCGGCGCTTATGGAGATTCTCTGGCGCGTATTATGAAATTCATCGGCTTCGATACTTTCACGGAGTTTTACGTCAATGATGCCGGCAATCAGGTGGATATTTTGGGCGAATCGATGGAATTGCGTTATCGTGAACTGCACGGCGAAATCCTGGATGAATTCCCTGCCGAAGCTTATCATGGCGAATACATCAAAGATTTAGCCGAAAAATTAAGTGTGATCGACGGATCCAAACTTTTCCACATCGCCGAAAAAGATCGCCTGGAAAGAATGCAAAGTTTTGCCCTGGAAGAAATTCATAACATGCAGGTACACAGTTTGGAACGTTTCGACGTGGTTTTTGATAACTGGATGAGCGAGAAGAAATTGCGTTTGGAAGGTATGCTGGAGGAAGCTCTCAGCTATCTGGCAGAAGCTAATTGCACTTACGAAAAAGAAGATGCCGTCTGGTTTTCTTCCACACAGTTCGGGGACGAAAAAGATCGTGTTTTGATCAAGACTGATGGCAACCCAACCTATTTGGTTCCGGATATCGCTTACCATATTACCAAATATCAGCGCGGTTTCGAGAAACTGATCGACGTTTTAGGACCGGATCATCACGGACATGTAGCCAAATTGAGAGCTGCTCTCACCGCATTGGATTTGGATATTTCCAAACTGGAAGTGGTTTATTTGCAGCATATCAATCTCATTCAGAACGGAGAAATGGTTAAGATGTCCAAACGAGCCGGTAAAATCGTAACGTTGGATGATCTGATCGACGAAGTGGGCAAAGATGCAGCCCGTTATTTCTTTGTGAACCGCAAACCGAGCGCTCATCTGGATTTCGATCTGGAATTGGCAAAAAAGAAATCTTCCGAAAACCCGGTTTTTTACTGCCAGTACGCTCATGCTCGTATTGCCAGCATTCTGAAGAAAGCCAAAAAAGAAAAAATCGCCTTAAAAGATTTCGATGAAAAAAGTTTGAAAAAACTGGATAAAGATGACGAACTTGCCATCATCAAAAAGATGCTCGATCTTCCCGAAATTCTGCAAGCTTGTGCCGATCATCGCGAACCGCACAGGCTGGCTGTTTATGTGCATGAACTCTCCGGTATGTTCCACAAGTATTACGCCAAATATCACATAATCGATGCGAAACATGTCGAGCTGAGTCAAGGCAGATTGTACCTGATCACCGCCATCAAATACGTTCTGGCTATTTGCTTGGATTTACTGGGTGTTTCCGCCAAAGAAAAAATGTAACTTCTGACTTTGGTGTCGTTATACGAGTAAAAATGTAGTGGAGGTTTTTATAGGACTTTTGATTATGCGTGTTTTATCTCTTTCAAACTAAGATCAGATAGGTGTTGTTGCATGAAAAAAATAATCATAATGTCGGATACTCATAAAAACCAAGTCTTATTGAGGAAACCTTTCCTCCAGGAGAAGGATGTGGATTACATCTTTCATCTGGGTGATGATTACGAGGATATCGACGGAAACTTCGATATCCTGGAAAATAAGCAATTATTCCGCGTACCGGGAATCTTTAATACCGGTTATCAGGATGGCTCTCATCCCCGCTGTCTTAACGTACAGATCGATAACTGGAATTTCCTGCTGGTTCATTTTTTGAACGATGTGATCAGCGTTCCACCCACAACCGATATTGTCTGTTACGGACATACTCACCGCTCGAATTATCGGGAACTGGACAGACTTTTTTTTATCAATCCGGGACACCTGAAACGCGAAAAAGACCGCGGCAGCGAAGCTTCTTACATTGTGGCAGAACTCACCGATAACACAATAAAACTGCATTGGAAAAACTTAAAAAACGAAACAATTTTAACGAAAATAATCGATAAATAATCTTGGGAGGAATAATGACGATTGAAGAAATTAATCAAAAAGTAAACGAAAAAAGTCAGATCATCGATCGCCTGAATCAAGAGATTGAAAAGACGATCGTCGGTCAAAAATACATGATAAAGCGCATTCTGGTGGGCTTACTGGCAGATGGACATATTCTGTTGGAAGGCGTGCCCGGTCTGGCAAAAACTCTTGCTGTGAACACCGTGGCAAATACCATCAAAGCTACTTTCAAAAGACTCCAGTTCACCCCCGATCTGCTGCCGGCTGATTTGATCGGAACGCTGATCTACAATCAGAAAAACAGCGAGTTCGTTCCCAAAAAAGGACCGATTTTCGCGAACTTTATTCTGGCTGATGAAATCAACCGAGCACCGGCAAAAGTGCAGTCCGCCCTGCTGGAATCCATGCAGGAAAGACAGGTCACCATCGGTGACACAACTTATCCGCTGCCCAAGCCCTTCCTGGTGATGGCAACTCAGAATCCATTGGAACAGGAAGGTACCTATCCCCTGCCGGAAGCTCAGGTCGATCGTTTTATGCTAAAGCTTTTGGTCGGTTATCCTTCGCGTCAGGAAGAAATGCAGATCATGGAAAAAATGGTGCGCAATGAAGAGATCAAGATCGATCCGATTCTGACGCCGCAAGACATTCTGGAAATGCGTGAACTGGTGAAAGACATCTACATGGAAACGAAAGTAAAAGATTACATTCTGGATTTGGTTTTTGCCACTCGTGAACCGGATAAATTTCAGAATCTTTCCGAACTAAAAAACCTGATCGATTGCGGAGCTTCACCGCGTGCTTCCATCTTTTTGGCTCGTGCCGCCAAAGCTCATGCTTTCCTGGAACACCGCGGATACGTTACCCCGGACGACATCAAAGCCATCGGCAAAGATATTCTGCGTCACCGCATCATTCTTACCTACGAAGCAGAAGCAGAACAAATTTCTCAGGAAGATATCGTAAACAGACTGTTCGACGAAATCGAAGTGCCATAAAAACCTGAACCTTGAAAAGGTTTGGCTTCTTGGGACATTTCGTCTTGTTTAGCCCTTTCAAGGTAGACAGAATCTACACTTCCAAAATGAATAATCTGGAATGAAATAAATCATGGAAACATCTGATATAATCAAGAGGATAAGGAAGATCGAGATCACCA
>DAISYT010000294.1:0-3284 GCA_036825175.1 Candidatus Cloacimonadota bacterium | reverse complement strand
ATTCTGGCAACTGTTTATGATTCCCGGTGATCTAACCGATGGAAAGGAAAAATACCAAGCCGGAATCTTGGGATTGCAAGTAGAGGCAAAAGGCAGTTCAGCTCATGAATCTGAGCAAATTTTAAACTACACGGCAGGCTCGTCTGCTGAAGATACGGCATTACTCATAAACCGGATTCAAAAGTTTTTTATAGAGGAAACCAGATTAGGTATTCCGATAATACCATTCGATGAAGCTCTGCATGGCTTAATCAGAAAAGCTGCGACGGTTTTTCCTCAGGCAATCGGTCTGGCTGCCGGTTGGAATCCAGATTTGATGAAAGAAGTCTCTTCAGCTATTGCCAAAGAGACCAGGAGTAGAGGCATCCGGCAGGTTTTATCTCCTGTTATAAACATCGCCAGAGATGTTCGTTGGGGCAGAACAGAAGAGACGTATGGAGAAGACCCCTACCTGACAACACAGATGGCGCTGGCATTTGTGGAAAGTTTTGAAAAAAATGGCGTGATAACAACTCCCAAACACTTTGCAGCAAATGTGGGAGAGGGCGGAAGAGACAGCTACCCGGTTCATTTTAATGAAAGATTACTGGAAGAAGTCTATTTTCCATCATTTCAAGCGTGCATAGAAATAGCCGGTTCCCGATCGATAATGACGGCATACAACTCCGTCGATGGTATTCCATGCACTTCCAATGAGTGGCTGCTGAATAAAAAACTAAAGCAGGATTGGGGATTTGCCGGTTTTGTTGTCTCAGATGCCGGCGCCATAGGTGGAGCTACCGTCTTGCACCATACCGCTTCAGGATTTGAAGAAGCAACCATAAGTTCCTTTCAAAACGGATTGGATGTCATATTTCAAACCGCGTATGAGCATTATCCGCTGTTTTTCAGTGCCTTCAAAAAGAAACTGATCTCCCGGGAAATTATCGACCGAGCCGTCAGCAGAGTTTTAAAATTGAAATTTGATCTTGGTTTATTTGAGAATCCGTATGTAGATCCCAAAGAAGCTGCTGAAATAAACGCCTGTAAAGAACATAGAATGTTAGCAAAAAAAGCCGCTCTGCAATCGGTTGTTCTGCTGAAAAATGAAAATGATCTATTACCGTTACAAGATAACCTGAAAACAATTGCGGTAATCGGTTCAGATGCAGACGAAGCAAGACTGGGAGGGTATTCTGGTCCGGGCAATAATCCGGTAAGCATCCTTGAAGGCATCAGGAACAGAGTTGGAAATACCTGTAAAGTAGAGTACCTCAAGGGTTGTACTCGGAACATTCAGCAGTTTGAACCGGTTCCACCAGAGTGCCTGTTTCATTATGTCAATGGCGTTAAATATACCGGAATCAAAGGGGAGTATTTCAACAATATAACCTTAGCAGGAAAACCTGATCTAACGAGAATCGATAATCAAATTGATTTTGGTTGGACTCTTTTCTCACCGGATCCCGAGATCATTAATTTTGATTTCTTTTCTGTTCGCTGGACAGGCAGTTTTCTCGCCCCCGAAACCGGTGTTTTCAAAATTGGCATCGAAGGTGATGATGGTTACAGATTATTTATCGATGAAACGATGATTATCAATAATTGGCAGAAACAAACCTGTCAAAGATTTGTAAAAGAGCTTTATTTTAAAAAAGGTCAGGAATACGAGTTCAAACTGGAATTTTATGAAAACTCAGGTAGTGCCAAATTGAAACTGATTTGGGATATGGGAGTAAAAAACGACCATTCCAATGAAATCAGTAAAGCCGTAAATCTTTGTAAAAAAAGCGATGTAGCCATAATCGCAGTTGGCATTGAAGAAGGTGAATTTAGAGATAGAGCGTATCTAAATCTGCCCGGAAATCAGGAGGAGTTGATTAATCGAGTTTCCGAAACGGGCAAACCTGTGGTTGTGATTCTGGTTGGTGGCAGTGCAATCGTCATGGAGAAATGGAGACACAATGTTTCAGCCATACTGGATGTGTGGTATCCCGGTGACGAAGGTGGCAACGCAATCTCAGAAATCCTCTTTGGCGACTTTACACCGGCTGGTCGTTTGCCAATTACATTTCCGATTCACGAAGCTCAGTTACCGTTATATTACAATCATAAACCTACCGGACGGGGAAACGATTATGACAACCTCACCGGCAAACCGCTCTTTCCATTTGGGTTTGGATTAAGCTATACAACTTTTAGCTATGAAGATCTTAGGGTAGACAAAGAGATTCTAACCAGTGATGAAAAAGTAAATATCCGCTTTAGAATTACCAATACCGGCAATTATGATGGAGATGAAGTTGTTCAATTATATATTAAGGATATGATATCCTCTGTGGCGAGACCAGTTAAGGAGCTGAAGGGATTTCAACGAGTTCATGTGAAGAAGGGAATGAGTAAACAAATATCCTTTGATTTGGATTATCTTGCTTTCTTGATGCTTGATAAAAACCTGAACAGCCTTGTTGAGCCCGGTGAGTTTAAAATAATGATTGGTTCTTCATCACAAGATATTCGATTACGGAAAATAATTTCTGTTATTGCCTAGTGGAAATGCTTTTTTTTAGGAAAATACATTTATGAATTGTGCAGATGAGTTCTGCCTAATTGGCAGAAAAATAGAGGATATTTGTAGTAAGTGACAACCAGCCGTCATGTTGAGGAATTCATGCACTGGTTTCGACGAAACATGAATAATAGTCATTGCAAATCCCTCAAGATTACTTCGCATGAGAAAAAGCCTCCGGCAGTTGCCGGACGCAATGACCATCTCCCTGAAATGGCTTTCATCGGGGAAATTCTGTCATTAAGCCTTTTCCAGGTTGAGTCGTTCTTCGTTAAGGTGAATGAAAGAAACCAGCCTTCGCTCAAGCTTCGGCAGGTAAAGCACTGAATGACATTCTTTTTGTTTCTGATTTTCCGTTAAAAATGATTTCCGATTTCCGATTGCAGAAGTTAGATTTCAGAAGGAATGTAGTGATCATAGATCGTTTTATTTTTCTAATCCTTTTTCGCTTCCTGTTAAGGGAGCTGGCTCCGAATTTATTTCGGAGACTGAGGGTTGAATAAAAACAAAAGCGATTTCCGATTTCTGATTGCGGATGTTAGATTTCAGAAGGAATGTAGTGATCATAGATCGTTTTATTTTTCTAATCCTTTTTCGCTTCCTGTTAAGGGAGCTGTTCGACTAATGGAGGACTGGGGGTTGAATAAAAACAAAAGCGATTTCCGATTTCCGATTGAGGACAAATCTTCAATCTTAAATCCCCACATGCCATACTTTTTCTTTGACAAATAAATCT